>NZEH01000021.1 GCA_002690375.1 Dehalococcoidales bacterium | reverse complement strand
GGATTATCCTAAGGATTATAACGACCCCAAGCCATATACCCCTGCCTGGCAGGAATCTCAAACGGGCGTAAGTAGAAATCTTGCTATACGGTTGGGAAAGGAATTTGCTGAAAATGCTGAAAAGACAAAAGGCAAATCACTATTTATAACAGGTCCGGGGTTGCAACACTTTTACCACGGCGCTTCCTTGTATTACCGTAGCGAGGCGGTGATGCTTGCCCTCTGCGGCTGTAACGGAGTAAATGGGGGCAATTTCAACCACTATGTTGGTACTCAGCACACGCGTTTGAATGCTGCTTTTGTTAATCTCTCAGGTGCCCTTGACTGGTCCAGACCTCCCCGACTGATGAATTCCACATCTTTATGGTATTTCCATACCGGCCAGTGGAGATATGACTCTATGCCCCTTGACACCCAGTGGGCGGTAGGAGCCAAAAAACTTCCGGAATATAACCACGCCGCCGATATGAATGCCCTTGCGATTAGGTCAGGGTGGCTGCCATTCTTTCCCCAATTTGATAAGAAAAATCCAATGGAGGTCTATCAGGAAGCCCTCAAAGCAGGATGTAAAACCGATGCAGAAGTGAAAGATTGGATTGTGAAGCAGGTCAAGGAAGGTAAGTTGAATTTCGCTATTCACGATGTCGATGCCCCCGAAAACCACTTGAAGGTGCTCACAGTATATCGTGGAAACCTTATAGGAACGAGTATGCGGGGGCAGGAGTTGGCCCTCAAGCACTTCCTCGGTACTCACAATAATGTTCTCTGGGACAACGAGCCGGCAAAGGGCAAAGTTAAAGAGATAAACTGGCGAGAACCGTCACCCATCGGTAAATTGGACTTGTTAGTCAACCTCAACATACGAATGGATTCTACTGCCAATTATGCTGATGTGGTTCTGCCGGCTGCCTTCTGGTATGAAAAATACGACGTTACCTTTGGCGACATGCATGCCTTTGTACACCCTTTGACACCAGCCACACAGCCACCATGGGAAGCCAAACACGACTGGGTGGCATTTCAAATCATCGCCAAAAAGTTTTCCGAACTGGCACAAAAACACTTCCCACAACCCATAAAAGAGGTTGTGATGAATGCTATGTGGATGGATAGCCCAGGCCAACTTGCCCAGCCACTAGGGGAGGTAAAAGACTGGCGAAAGGGAGATACGGAACCCATCTCAGGCAAAACATTCCCCAGTATCGCTGTCGTGGAAAGGGACTACACAAAGATTTACGATAAATTAGTCTCACTAGGACCTCTTGTCTGTCAGCCCAAAGGTTACGGTTCCAAAGGCCAGTACACTGACCTAACGCCTATCGTGGAGGAAGAACTAAAGAATAATGAAGTTTTCGATGTAAAAAACGGGCGGGTTTACTTTGAAAAGCCCGAGCAGGCCTGTGAACTCATCATGCAAATTTCCCCTGAACTTAACGGGCGGCTGTCGTGGCTGTTTTTCAAAGAAATGGAAAAGAAAGTGGGACTCCCGCTGGCTGACCTAGTGGAAGAAGTCAAGAGCAAGAAAGTTCACTATAAAGACATTATTTCGCAGCCGAGAAGAATTAATACCACACCACAGTGGAGTGCAATCCTCAGCGATAAAGACGGCAAACTGAGAACCTTTGCACCGTGGACAATGAATGTGGAACGACTAAAGCCATGGCATACCCTTTCAGGAAGACAAGAGATCTATTATGACCANCAGGGTATTCGGGAACTCGGAGAGGGGCTTCCCACAAACAAACCCCCACTGGATATGGCGGCGATTGGAGATATAAATCTCCAAAAAGCAGAAGCCAAATCCAAAGTGTTCCGTTTCATCACTCCCCANGGAAAGTGGCAGATTCACAGCTCCTTCCGTGACCACTGGCCNATGATGCACATGTCCCGNGGAGGTCCTACCGTATGGCTCAACCCGGACGAAGCAAAAGAGATTGACGTAAATGACAACGATTGGGTGGAGATGTATTGTGAAAACGGCATTGAAGTGGCGAGGGCGGTGGTCAGCCATCAGGTACCAAAGGGAATGGCCATTACCTACCATCAAGTGGAGCGCCACGTAAATGTTCCCTTCTCACCACTGGCTAAGAAACTCAATGCCTCTGACTTGCGGGGGGGGAACAACAACGCAACCACAAGGATACTTATGAACCCTCACACGATGATCGGCGGCTATGCCCAATTCAGCTATTACATTAACTACTGGGGGACCAGCCCTTCAGAAAGGGACCACGGGGTGCTCATCCGAAAGATGCCCCTGACGAGGAAGAAGAGACCGATCTATCGGGAAGAAGAGTTAGATAGGTTGCCGCAGGCATAGCAAGGAGGTAATCATGAGGGTAAAGGCACAATTTAGTAAGACGTTCAACTTGGAAAAATGCATCGGTTGCAATACCTGTACCATTGCCTGCAAAAACGTTTGGACGAACCGTGAAGGCGCCGAATACATGTGGTGGAACAATGTGGAGACCAAGCCAGGGATCGGCTATCCCAAAAGGTGGGAGAATCAGGATCTGTGGAGAGGGGGATGGGAACAGAAGCGGTGGCTGGTACCCAATGTAATTTTAGGGAACAGCAAGAAGATAGGGCTTCGTTATGGTGGAAAGCCCTATATGCTACTCAACCTGTTCTTCAACCCGCATATGCCTGAGATGGCNGATTACTACGGCAGTGATGTGTACACCTTTACATACGATGACCTGCATACTACAAAGCAACTCACCCAGCAGCCCATGGCAAGGCCTAAATCCATGGTCACAGAGCAAGAGGACATCCCTCTTACCTGGGGCGTGAACTGGGAGGACAATGCCGGGGGAGCCCACATTACGGGAAAATACGACGTGAACTTCAATGGGATAAGCAAGGANGANCATGAGGCGTATTTACGATTGAGAGATGTGTTTTACTTCTATCTACCCCGCATATGTAACCATTGTCTCAATCCCGCCTGTGTAGCCGCCTGCCCCTCCGGAGCCGCCTACAAGAGGGAGGAAGACGGCATTGTTCTAATAGACCAAATCCGGTGCCGTAACTGGCGCTATTGTATCTCCGCCTGTCCCTATAAAAAGCCTTATTACAACTGGACTTCCGGGAAGATGGAGAAGTGCATCCTTTGCTACCCGAGGGTAGAGACTGGCTTGCCTCCTATGTGCTTCCACTCCTGCGTAGGCAGAATCCGCTTCCTTGGCCCTATTCTTTACGATATGGACCGGGTGGAGGAGACGGCGGGGGCAGAGGAGAAGGACCTAGTGCGTGCGCAAAGGGATATCNTTTTGGACCCCTTTGACACGAATGTGATAGAGGCGGCCGGGGAAAGCGGGATCAGCGACGACTGGATTAACGCGGCGCAACGTTCACCCGTGTATAAGTTGTTTAAAAAATGGGAACTGGCACTGCCCCTCCACCCTGAGTTCAGAACCATGCCCATGCTTTACTATATCCCACCTCTCAGCCCGCTCATGACCAGCGCGGGCAAGGACTCCCCTTCGGATACAGATGTCTTTGATATGGCCCAACCCAAAGGTGTGCTTATTGGCCTGGATGAGTTGGATAAGTTCCGAGTCCCTATTAGATACCTTGCGAACTTGTTTGCGGCGGGGAACGAGGAGGAGGTGAAGAAGTCACTCATGAGGCAGCTTGCAATAAGGCACTACGAGAGAAGTATAAGGGTGGAGAAGAGCCCCAACGTTGATGTGCTCAAAAAAGTGGGGTTAACCGAAGACGACGCAAAGGGGATTGTGAGGACCTTGTCCCTCGCCTTTTACAACGAACGGTTTGTGGTGCCCACCACGAAGCGGGAGGCAGCGGACATCAGTCCATATACGGAGCGGGGACTTGCTGGATTTGCGGGGATGGGCCCTTGGACTGCCATGAAAAGAAGAAAGAGCTACCACAAGTCATACCATACTCCGGAGAAAAGGTATGAGTGAGGTAGTTCAGGTGTTGCGGGATGTCTATGCCTCTATGGCCGAGTTGTGGTGCAGCCCGCAGGATGGTGATATGGAAGAGGTTAAAGGGAGAGCGGAAAAGGCAATTACAGAATTGGAGAGCATAGACAGGGAGGGCGCTTCGTTACTCTCCCAATTCCTAGAAAACCCCATCCCTGAGGAGGAGTATATTGACCTGTTCGAGCTTGATCCCCAATGCCCCCTTTATCTGGGGAGCCACGTCTTCAAGGAGCCGGAAACCTGCGCCCGTGGCGCCGTTTCCGACAGAAACGGATATATGCTTGAGCTACTCGGTATCTACAGACATCTCGAGTTGACGCCAAACGGGAAAGAGCTGCCGGATTACCTGCCACTGATGGTGGAGTTCCTTTCTTTAATGGCTGGCTCGAAAGACCCTATAAGAGAGAAACTCATTAAGGAGTACATCCTACCCGTCTTACCACCCTTCCGCTCCAAGCTGGAGGAGTTGAAAACCCCTTACTTTTATCTTCTGGATGCTCTGGAGAGGGTGTTGAGGCTGGATCTGGGAACTGCCCAAAAAGGGGAGAGCTATGTTTGAAAACTTTTTCTTCGTCGCGCTGCCGTATATCGCCATTCTCCTATTCATCGGGGGGTCGGTATATAGAGCCTTTACCGGCGTCAAGACCGCGTTCAGGGGTAAGTTGGCCTGGAGCGCCCGGGGGGACCTTCTGTGGACGACCCGGTCTACAGGCTTTTTCGGACGTGCCTCCATAGGGCCCGCAATATTAGCTCTACACTGGGGCATGATCATTGTGATTGTCACCCACGTGGTGGGATTTATCGGAGGTGCGGGCAATTGGCCNNCCTTGGTCGACTTTTTTAGATGGGGCGGTATGTTCGGGGGCNTGCTCCTTTTGTACGGCGTATCTTGGGCCTTTGTGCGCAGACTCANCAATCCCCAACTGCGGGCGATGAGCACCCTCGAAGATTATATCATCCTTCTCTTCTTGATTACCATCACAGGGCTCGGCCTATACCACGCGGTCATCCAACAGGCTTTCGGGGTGTCTTATGCGGTGGGTCCCTGGTTTGGAAGCATTTTCACATTGCAGCCCGACGCCGGTTTGGTCGCAGGAGCCCCTCTTCTCGTTCAACTACATATGATCCTCATCTTCGTCTTCTTGTCCTACTTCCCCTTTACCAAACTGGTGCACTTCTTCAGCTATCCCTTTGCGTACATTACCCGGCCCTACATATCTATGAGAAGCTATATAAGGCTGAAAAGATAGCGGCTCCGGCGATAATTTACCTAGCTACCCGAAGGAGCCAGTGCAAATTTGGTCAAGCTAAGGGTACGCCCAGCCAAGCGCTTATTTCCACTACCCTCGGCTTTTTCGTCGGCTTTACCGCCGNCGCAGAGTACAGCAATAATCGTATTTTCATCCGCAAACCTCAAGCGGTAAAACATTCAGTACTGGTGGGTGGGTTTTACCATACTCCTCGCCGATAGGATAAGCTCCCTTCTGGAGGGAATGATGTGGAAAGCGCTTCCGCTGAGAAATCTGTGAAGTAAGTTGATAGAGAGAGCATGACAGGCTTGCTGAATCTTGGTCCACGCTGGCACCTCATGATGAACACGCTGGCNTTTACGNTGTGTTTCGCCGCTTGGATGATGAACGGGGTGNTGGTTACCTTTCTTGTAGGACAAAATCTCTATAACTGGAACTCGGCCCAGATGGGCTGGCTTATGGGGATACCAGTCCTCTCCGGGGCGCTGATGCGCCTTCCCCTAGGGGCTTTGACTGACAAATACGGCGGACGCATTATCTTTCCTCTCCTCTTGCTAGTGGCATCCGTGGCGATGTTCATGATGAGCTTGGCGGACAGCTATAGCCATTTCCTGCTGGCGAGTCTGGGGTTTGGAATAGCGGGGGCTTCCTTTGCCATAGGTATTGCCTACACATCAGTCTGGTTTCCCAAGGCGCGGCAGGGCTTGGCCCTGGGAATCTTCGGGGCTGGCAACGCCGGAGCGGCATTGACGGCCGTGGGGGCACCGATTTTGCTGAGGTCCATAACGGACAATGGCGCCAATCTGGATGGATGGCGAACACTACCTCAGCTTTATGCCTTGGCCTTGCTGGTAACGGCAGTGCTATTCTTTCTGCTTACGCGAAACAAGGCGGTGGACCATGCACGGGATCGGTCCATTCTCCAGCAGTTGTCCCCCCTCAAACATCGGCAGGTCTGGCGGTTTGGCCTCTACTATTTCCTGGTGTTCGGTGGCTTCGTCGCTCTTTCTCAGTGGTTAGTGCCTTACTATACCAACGTTTATGCCATGTCCCTGGCCATGGCTGGGNTCCTGACGATGATGTTCAGCTTTCCCTCCGGCGTTATTCGGGCAGTAGGTGGCTGGATGTCAGACAAATGGGGGGCACGCCCNGTGATGTACTGGATTCTTGGAATAACCCTAGGTGCGGCAGCGCTGAATATGGCCCCACCGATGGATATATATACGCCCGGCGCGGGAGTGACGGCTTCACAAGCTGGTACGGTCACCGAGGTTACACCGGNTGAAATTACACTGAGCGGAGGTCAGTCATACCAGCTAAAGACGAGACCNGATATGGAATCCNTTGACCNTGACAGTGACAACGTTATTTTNCCTATTCTGACCCGGTGGCATGAGCCATTGGTGCAGATAGGGGATGAGGTGTTAAGACGACAGGTGCTTGCCAATGGCATTACCCATATCTACTACCAAGCCAATATCTGGATATTCGTAGCCTTAGTGTTTGTCATTGGCATAACGACAGGTATAGGNAAGGCGGCAGTTTACAAGTATATCCCGGATTATTACCCGCGGGATGTAGGGGTCGTCGGAGGTCTCGTCGGCCTTTTAGGGGCACTGGGGGGATTCTTCTTGCCGATTATCTTCGGCTATATCCTCAAGTGGACTGGAGTATGGACAACCGCCTGGATGATCATTGGCCTGCTTTCTCTAATATGTCTCGTGCTGCTGAACATGGCGGCGCGCGGTGCAAAGAGAGTCTGATGAAAATTCATGTAAGTAACGATATAATAAATATTATGGGAAAACTCCGGGCGGCTTATATGTCGCCGTAATAGACTCCAGTATCTAGCTGGAGGTAATTTTAGGGAGCAGGAGGTATTAGAATGTCAACTTGGCTTAAGAAATGGGAACCAGAAGACGCCCAGTTCTGGGAAGAGACGGGGAAAAAGATAGCCTGGCGAACACTGAGTATCACCACCGTTGCCCTAGTGTTTTCTTTTAGCACTTGGTTCTTAATGAGCGCCGTAGTAGTCAGGCTACCGAATGTGGGTTTCACCTATACGGATATGCAGTTGTTCTGGCTGGCGGCGATGCCTGGACTAGCCGGAGGGACTCTGCGCGTCCTTAATGCCTTTCTTATTCCAGTGTTCGGGACGCGGCATGTCATTACTATCTCTATCATACTTAAGCTGTTTCCTGTTATCGGAATAGGCCTAGCGGTATTAAACCCCCAAACACCTTTCTGGTTGTTTATGGTACTGGCTCTCTCAGCCGGTCTGGGGGGAGGNGATTTTTCCTCCTACATGCCCAGCACAAGCATGTTTTTCCCTAAAAAGTTACAGGGAACAGCCTTGGGAATACAAGCTGGCGTAGGTAATTTTGGAGTTAGCATAGTCCAGTTTGTTACCCCCTGGATANTCGGTTTTGCTATCTTCGGCACAGTGCTGGGTGGTGCCCAAGTTTTTACCGATGGTGGTGAGAAGGAGTCTATCTGGCTGCAAAATGGATCTTTTATATATGCACCGTTTCTGGTTGTTATTGGTATTCTCGCCTGGAGATACCTGAAAAGCGTTCCTATCAGAGCCTCAATAAGAGAACAGTTTGATATATTTAAAAATAAGCACACCTGGTTTTGCACCATCACTTATGTGATGACCTTTGGTTCGTTCGCCGGGTACTCCGCCGCCTTTCCCCTGATGATATCTACTGTTTACGGCGATTTCCCTAATGCTCCAGATCCTTTAAAGTTTGCCTTCCTGGGACCTATGGTTGGTTCCCTGATGAGAGTGGCTATGGGTCCGGTTAGTGATAAATTCGGAGGAGCCATCCTGACTACTTTATCCGGGCTGGTGATGGTTGCCAGCATTGTTTTAATGTTCATACTGGGACTGTTTACTCCTACCTCTTTAGATCAGTTCCCCATGTTNGTCATCCTGATGCTGGTTATTTTNCTGGCATCCGGTGCTGGAAATGCGTCAACTTTCCGTCAATTTCCTATTATCTTTTCTCATTCGGCCAGGCAGGGAGCCGGAGTTATCGGCTGGACATCTGCGATTGCCGCGTATGGCCCCTTTATCTGGTCGGTATTAATCGGTTTATCCATCACCAACACTGGTAATCCAGCTCCATTTTTCTATGGGATAGCAGCCTACTATCTCATCGCTACTTCTATCAACTGGTATTACTATCAGCGCAAAGGAGCTGAGAAGCCCAGTTAAATTAGTTCTGGTAAGGCCACTCCGGGATACGAGATGGCAGAGTGAATAAATGAAGACAGACGATATCCAGAGACAATGGCACCGTACTGCTTGGGGGCGCTTAAAGTTTGAGCTGGGTGGGCTGGCTTTTGCCAGAAAAAGCGGGTTTACCTCGGAAGACTATGCCAATCATCTCTGGTCAACCGGGGCAGTAAAATGGATGGGTAAAGACACACCCACAACCAAGGAATATTTACTAAAGGAAGCGGAGGCATTCAGCACATTATATCCGGAAGTTACCTTCGAATTGGGAAGCTTGACTAGTAAGATGGCTGAACTTACTTTTACTCGAGGATGTCTCGGCGGCTGGGGGCGGAACCAGTGGAGAATGGCTAGCAATATGGGCCTCAGTAAAAAGGATGTGTGTCGCTACTGTCGTCAAGCCTTTCGGGCTTGGGCCAGCCAGTTGAGCCTTCAGTCTTGTCCTGAACCCCAGACCAACGACACTTGTGTTCTCCGGGTAAAAGTATCCTGAAGAAAAGCAGTTCTCCTGATTTGAAGAATGTCCAATTGGTGCTGGTATCCTCCTGCACCACATATTGAGGCCAGACATTTCGAAAGCTTGGCTCCGCTTGTTGGAAAGAATGAGGTATTACCGAAAGGCGGAGGAGAGCCTTGGGTCAATAGATTTCAGACAGAACCTGATAGACTAAGGTGAGTAATGAAGCGATGGAGAACAGTTGGAAGGAGATTAATTTGAAAATAATCCATGACCAAAATATAAAACGGATGCCAGCACATCAAATCCGCACAGTGACCAAGGCAAAAAAAGTGAAAAGAACGGTCTTTTTGTCAATGTTCCTGGTCTTGCTGGTTGGGACTGCTCCGCTGGGTTGTGGTGGCGTGACAGTGAAAGATGATAGCTTAGCTCCTACAACTTCAACACAGATAAGCGACAAGTGGCAACAACTTGCTCCTCTTCCCTCGGCTCGGAGTGAGGTCACCGCCATAGCCTTAGAAGGAAAAGTCTACGTAATCGGAGGCTTAACGGCAAATGGCGAGATAACCAACCTAATGGAAGCGTATGATCCAGTCTCAAACACCTGGGAGCAAAAGGCAGACCTGCCCGTAGCACTCCACCATACGAGCGCCGCCACCGTAGAAGGAAAGATATATGTCATTGGCGGATTCACGGCGGGATGGTCTCCAACTAACAGTGCCTTTGAATATGAACCGAAGGCCGATGCCTGGAGCGTGCGAGCGTCTATGACAACGGCTCGCGGTGGCCTAGCAACTGCCGTTGTGAATGGGAAGATCTACGCCATCGGGGGCGTCACTGGATTCGGGAGCAGTAATGTTGCCNCTTTGGAAGTCTACGANCCACAGAGCAACACCTGGGAGAAAAANTCTCCAATGACTTGGGGNCGCGATCACCTTGCGGTTGGTGTNGTGGGCGGCAAGNTCTATGCCATCGGCGGTCGTCTTCAGCTTGACTTTGGTTCAAATCTGAATGTGAACGAAGAATATAACCCTCAAACAGACACATGGTCCATGAAGGCACCATTACCGACTGCTCGCAGTGGTATTGCTGCCGGCGTGCTAGACAATAAGATCTACGTCTTTGGGGGTGAGGCTCCAAGCGGCACCTTTGATGAGAATGAAGCATATGACCCAGCCAGTGATTCCTGGGAACGATTCTCTCCAATGCCTACTCCACGACACGGGTTGGGAGCCGCCGTAATTGGAAATACTATTTATGTTGTCGGAGGCGGCACTTCTCCAGGCTCAACCGATAGCAACGCCAACGAAGCATTTCAGCCTTAAGAAAGCACTACCTGCGAAATTATGTCCGCAAGACCAGAAGAATTGACCAAAAAGGTAATGATACCTGACATCCCCTATTAGCTTCGATTCAATTCATCCAGTACTTCTGGAAAATTTGGGTCTCCTTTTAGTTGAACTAATGCCCAGTCTTGACAAATACTTACTCATTAGGTTATATTTGCAAAGATAGCGGGCTAGCAAAACGGAGGTATTTTAATGGGATTGAAAGTACTGCTCGTTGCGGTAGTTTTTTTGGGTGCCTTAGGTGCTGGATTGTTTCTGGCGAAGACGTCGGAATTACCTCTGTTTCAAGTTGACGCCGCGCTATTGGTGATAGCGGGGTCCGTTGTATTGGGGTTTTTGCTTGGAGCAGCGAGAGCCTTACTCAAGGGCAAGGAAAAAATACTGAATGGAGTAGTGGTAAGGCATGGTGTCGGCTCTTTCCTTGAGCATTGGGGAACCGCACTTGGCATCTCTGTTTTGACAGTCTCAGCATTCTGTATGGGGTTTTTATTTTTCCCCAGTCAGGTGAATACAACAGCGGAAGCTCTCTTCCCATTAAATCTGCATTTTGTGGGTGTGGTAATTACACTATTTGGCGGTTTCTTCTTTGCTGGCGATTTCCTAGTATCAAGGAATTATAGCGTTTTGATACCAACTCCTCAGGACATTATTGGCGGCTTCTTCGGCAAATACTTCCTCAGGAGAAAGTACTATAATGAAGGTAAATATTTTGGTTCTGTAAAGGCGGCATTTCTACTTTTTGCCGTTATAGGCGCCGGCGTATTGANAACTGGGGCAATTAAGCTAGCCGGGCATGTTTGGCCAATACAGGCTTCGGTGTTGGCGACAACATCATATCTGCATGATATATTTGGGCTACTTGTTATGTTGATGGTGATAACACACCTTTTATTCTTGTTTGCATTGAAAGCCCCCTGGACAACGATTAAATCATGGTTTACAGGCAAGGTTCCAGAAGAATTTGCTAAAGAGGAGCATCCTGTCTGGTATGAGGAGTTAAAGAAAAACAAGTAGTGCCGATAGGGGTAGTCGGGGACTACACCGGGAAATTAGGAGGTCAGCCAAGTTGAAGAATAAACCTGTGTTTTACCTACTACTAGTCGGGCTACTAATCATAGTATCTGTGCTCGCCGCCTGTGACCGTACAACGGAGCTAGACGATGGTGAGTCAACAAGACCACACGACTTAGGAGTGGGATTTGAAAATTGTCTNGCGTGNCATACGAGTATACTCCATGCTGGTGAACTTGAGAATCTACCTGCCCTCCATAGTGAATACCCTGCTCAGCTCTGCTCATCGCCGTCATGCCACCCACAAAGTAGTGTGGTAGAGCCACCAGTACCAGTGGTGATAGCAACACACGAGATAGTTGGAGCGTATGAGGACTGTATGGTATGTCATGATTTTTACAAAAGGTATGAGCCTCCTCTCAATACCGACCACAGCTTCCGTACTAATGATATCTGTTTCATATGTCATGAGGCAGCAGGGGGATAGGTCTGGTTAGAAGCTAGTCACTCAGGTTGGCTTATAAAAATGGCAAAAGGAGATAATGGGAAAATCCATTATCTCCTTTTTATTTGTCTGCTAAAAACGCTACGCTCTTGGTGTCAGATATGTTATAATAGCCAAGTCGAAAAAAGCGTGGCTATATTCAAAAACTTATCCACGGATGAAAATGTTAAAGAGGAAAAAATTCCTTGTTGGTGGCATAATTGTATTTCTGGCTATCGCCTTTCTGGGCTATATTGGTTTCGCCGGTGCGGCAACCTACTACTATGAGGTCAGCGAGCTTTTGGAGCTGGGAAGCTCAATCTACGGCGAAAATGCGCGGGTGAACGGGCAGGTTGCCCCTGGCTCTTTGGAGCAAGAGTCTGTCGGAGGCATACTGAAGTTCACCTTGATTGATGTTGATGGGGAAGAGAGCCTGCCAGTGGTTTACCAAGGGATTGTGCCCGATACCTTCAAGGTAGGCAATGAAGTTGCTGTTGAAGGCTATCTTAACTCAGACGGCATTTTCCAAGGGCACACTCTAATGCCGAAGTGTGCCTCTAGATATGTGCCTGCCTGAAAATAAATTTCTGTTGGGAAAGTAATGTATGGCAGATATAGGCTACATTGCTCTGCTTTTAGCGCTAGTAGCCTCAATTTACGCAAGCTTTGCCTTCATATTTGGAGCGAGGGGAAGACACCCGGCGCTGGTTGATAGTGCCAGAAATAGCCTCCTTGCTGTTTTCGGGCTGGTTTCTGTATCGGTAGGGGCACTGCTCTATGCTCTGGTAACCCACGACTTCCAGATAGAATATGTCGCCAATTACACCAGCAGCGACCTCTCCTCGGCTTATCTTATTAGTGCCTTATGGGCTGGCAACGACGGCTCTCTGCTATTCTGGGCATGGCTTCTTTCTTTATTTGCTACCGTGGTATTACTCCAAAAGCGAGACATCGGTAAGGAGCTTGTACCNTATGCCGGAGTAGTTATCATGGCCACCCAGGCTTTCTTCCTCAGTCTACTGCTCTGGGTNGCAAACCCCTTCCAGAAACTTNCCTTTGTCCCTNCNGAAGGGAGNGGTCTTAANCCCCTNCTTGAGAATCCGGGGATGATAATTCACCCACCGGCTTTGCTGATTGGCTATGTTGGCTTTACCGTCCCTTTTGCCTTTGCCATAGCTGCCTTGCTGACTAGAAGACTCAGCGATGAGTGGCTCATCACTATAAGAAGATGGTCAATTATAGCCTGGCTCTTCCTTGGAGTGGGCAATCTTCTCGGTGCTTGGTGGGCCTATGTGGAGCTGGGTTGGGGGGGCTACTGGGCTTGGGACCCGGTGGAGAACGCTGGCTTTATGCCCTGGCTAGTAGCGACTGCCTTCCTTCATTCTATTATGATGCAGAGAAGGAGAGGGCTGCTTAAGGTCTGGAATATGGTACTGATAATACTAACCTTTATCTTGGCTATATTTGGCACTTTTCTGACCCGGAGCGGTATCCTTTCCTCAGTTCACACTTTTGCTGAGTCCGCCCTAGGCCCCTTCTTCTTGGCCTTTATTGGTGTTACTCTCTTCGGCTCGTTGGGCTTACTTTACTACCGCAGTGATGAGCTTAAGGATGAGGCGGAGATGGAGTCCCTTATCTCCAGGGAAAGCACTTTTCTGCTGAATAACCTGCTCTTAGTTGGCGCCGCTTTTGCCATTCTTCTGGGGACGGTTTTTCCACTTATCTCTGAGTGGGTGCGTGGGGTTAGGATTACCGTTGGCCCACCCTTCTTTAACCAGGTGAATGGACCTATTTTCTTAATTACTATTCTTCTTACTGGGATTTGTGCCTTAATTGGTTGGCGTCGGGCATCAACCAAAAACCTGACTCGCAATTTTCTCTCACCCTTGGTGGTAGCCCTGATTCTGGGAATAGTTCTTTTTATTTTAGGGGTAAGGCAGTGGTATGCTCTAGTTGCCTTTTCCATATGTTGCTTTGTCCTCTATACCATATTCTATGCGTGGTTCCGCGGGACAAGAGCCCGCCATCGCATGAGAGCAGAAAATTATCTGAAGGCGTTTTTTGGCTTGATTTGGGCTAATCGACCTCGTTATGGTGGCTATATTGTTCACATTGCCATTATCTTAATCGCCATCGGAGTTGTTGGTTCTTCCTTTTACAATACAGAGAAGGAAGCGACGCTTATGCCCGGCGAGGAGATGACTATCTCAAACTATAGCCTCACTTATGAGAACATAGACTATTACCAAACCGAAGATAAAGAGGTGATTACGGCTACCCTCTCCGTCTATAATAAGGGGAAATTGCTTGGCGAGCTAACCCCAGAAAAATACTTTCACCGAACCTATGAGCAGCCAGTAACCGAAGTCGCCAGACGCTCTACCCTTGCCGAAGACCTGTATGTCATTCTAGTTGGCTGGGATGAGGACGGCGCCACTGCCTTCAAGGTTCTGGTTAACCCTTTAATTAGCTGGATATGGATTGGGGGCTGGGTTCTTCTTTTAGGGGGAGTGATTGCATTCTGGCCGGAGCGGCGAAAACCGCCGGCTTTCAAGACGCCTAAGAAAGGGGAGGAATAAAGATGAGCATAAAGAAACTCTTTATCACCCTGATTCTCATTAGCCTTGTTATTCTACCGGCCACTCCAGCAATGGCTGAGCAACACACAGTGAGCGATATAGCCGACCAGATTATCTGCCAATGCGGCTGCGGCATGGTTCTCAGCAGTTGCACTCATACTGAATGTTCGGTGGGTGGGCCGATGGAAGCTTTGATTGGAGAGAAGCTGGCTCAAAACGAATCAGGGGAGGAGATTATCCAGTTCTTTGTTGCCCAGTACGGGGAACAGGTGCTGGCAGAACCCCCCAAGCAGGGCTTTAACCTTGTGCTTTGGGTCTTGACCCCGATAGCCATATTGGTCGGTGGAGTAGTAATCTATCTAGCTGTAAAGACATGGGTGCAGCGAGGCAGACAGTCTTCAATTAGTGCTAGGTCTGAAGAAGAGGATGAGGAATACCACAAACGCCTAGAAAAAGAACTCGAGGAGTTTTCGGAGGGCGGTTTCAGATGACCATTTTTACTGCTGTACTACTCACCGTGTTGACCTTCGCTTTCATTATCTATCCATTACTCAGACAAAGAGCGCCCAAAGTGGGCTTAGCCGAAGATGAGAAGTTGCAGGAACTTCGCTCCAAACGAGATACCACTTATTCCATGCTCAAGGAGATGGAATTTGACCTTCAATCGGGCATCCTAACTGAGGAAGACTATCATGACCTGGAGGCAAGATATAAAAGAAAAGCCATCTCTATTCTCAAAGATATTGATGATTTGAACGCGGGTACTAATACAGAAGACGATATAGAAAAGCGGATTCTGGAGCTACGCCAGAATAAGGGACGGTTCTGCTCACAGTGTGGGGCGAAATACCGGGAGAGCGACCGCTTCTGTTCCCGTTGCGGCACCAGCCTACGTCAAGGAGGACATGTTGATTAAGCGCATTGCTCTGCTGGTGGTGATATTTACCTTAAACCTAGCTGCGCCTGTCTCGGCGGCTGAAGACGGCATCATCGAAGGTTTGGTAGTTAATGGAACTGAAGATGGCAGCAGTATTGCCAACCAAGAAATCACTCTGGACACCCATTTACACGATGCTGAAGTGGCTTTAACTACTATTGAAACTGATTCCGAAGGTCAATTTATATTTGATGGACTATCAACTGAGCCTGGCTACAGTTACCTAGTAAAACTCACCTTCCAAGAGGCAAATTACAGCAGTGAATGGCTCAGCTTTAGCCAAGGAGAGACAAGCAAATTTACCGAGGTCACTGTCTATGACTCAACTACCAGTGATGATGCAATCGTAGTGGCCGCAGCCCATACCATCATATATATTGTGCAAGGTGTCCTTACGATGTGGGACTATTTTCTGGTTGAAAATAGGTCTGACCTAACTTATATCGGCTCAAAAGAAGTCACCCCTACCCCCGGGGGAACTAGGGAAACACTCCGGTTTTCCCTGCCTGAGGGAGCCAGCGAACTGCAACCGGGCGGTGACCTGATGGAGTGCTGTTTCTATCACAGTGAGGAAGATCTTATTGATACTATACCTGTTCTCCCCGGAGCTAAAGAGATACACTATTCCTACATGGTTGACTACAGTTCGAGTACATATACATTTTCTCACGAGGTGAATTATCCGACGGCTAGCTTTGACCTCGTTGTTCAGGGTGAAGGTACCAATGTGACTGGTGACCAATTGGTAGCCCAAGAACCAATGGTTATTGAAGATATTTGGTATAATCACCTTTCTAGTCCAGAACTTGCTTTGGGTGACATCCTAGATATTCATCTCTCCGGCTTACCCAGCGGGGTTGATAACCAGCAAACTACTCTGTGGGTAACCCTGACACTGGCGCTACTGACTGGTGGTTTTGGCTTTAGCTTCTTCGTAAGGAAGAAGAGGCTCCAACCAGTGAGCCCCAAAGGTAGTCTTCAGCACAGGAGCCAAAGATTACTAGGTGAACTGGCTCAACTAGATGACGATTTTGAGGCCGGTAAAATCCAAGAAGAAAAATATCGTAATCTGCGGTCAACGAAGAAGGCACAACTAATAGAGTTAACGCAAGGGCCAAAAGATAAGAGGGGTAACGGATAATGAGAGGAACTAGCTCTGTTTCTCAGCCTTGGGCAATCAAGGTCCAAGGGCTTACTAAATCCTTCGGTACCCACCTTGCCTTAAGAGGGATAGACCTTGAGGTAAAGCAAGGAGAGTCTTTGGTCATTTTCGGCCCTAATGGGGCGGGAAAGACCACCCTAATCAAGGTGCTGGCTACCATTATGAATCCCTCCTCAGGCAGAGTTCTCCTTAATGGCTTGAGTCCTAAAAGTAGTGCCGAGGAGCTCCAGTGTAGGATTGGCGTAGTTGGTCACCAAACTTTCCTTTACAGTAATCTTACAGCCTATGAGAACCTTAAATTCTACAGCCGTATGTATGATGTGCCCAGCCCCAAAGAACGGATTAACGAAATAGTAGCTATGGTAGGCATGACCTCTCGCCTTTATGATAGAGTGGGTACCCTTTCCCGGGGTATGCAGCAAAGGCTGTCTATCGCTCGTGCCCTGCTCCACAAGCCGACCATTATACTGCTTGATGAACCAGAAACGGGATTAGACCAGCAGGCTACCTCTTTACTATGGGAGGCACTGAAAGCTGAAGGGGGAGGAAAGCACACTATCATCCTTACCAGCCATAGTCTGGAGCGAGGGCTTGAAGTCTGCGACCAGGTGGCTATTTTAGCCAAAGGAAAGATTGCTTTTAGGCGGCCAAGGCAGGATTTAGACCTGGCTGGTTTAAAAGAGGCCTACCAGCATTGCACAGTGATTTGAGCATGAGATTCTTAAGTAAAGCGATAGCCATCGCTTGGAAAGATGTTCTCTCTGAAACGCGAACCAAGGAGACAGTCTCCTCGGTACTGGTTTTTGCTTTGCTGGTAATTGTTATCTTTAATTTCGCCTTTAGTGCCAATCAGGAAACAATGAATCTGGTAGCCCCCGGTATCCTATGGGTGACATTCGCCTTTGCCGGCGTATTAAGTTTAAACCGAGCCTTTATCATGGAGAGAGATGAGAGCTGCCTTGAAGGCTTAATGGCATGCCCGGTAAGCCGGGAGACTATCTATGTGGGCAAGCTGATGGGTAGTTTGCTCTTTATGCTCGTTGTTGAAGCCGTCACCTTACCTATCTTCGCCCTACTTTTTAATATAGCAGTTCTCTCCCCACAGCTAATAGCCATCACTTTCTTAACTACTGTGGGCTTTGCTGCCGTTGGCACCCTATTTTCTGCCATGGCGGTTAACACTAGGGCGCGAGAGATGGTACTGCCCATACTCTTTCTGCCCATAGTTACTCCCATAATCATTAGTGCTGTTAATGCTTCGGAGCTGGCACTTTCTAGCAAAGACTGGGGCAGTCTAGCATCATGGCTTCAGATAATAGTTGCCTTTGATGTTATCTTCCTGGTGGTGTCATACCTTATCTTTGCCTTTGTTATTGAGGAATAAAATGGTAAACTTTATCCTGGAGAGGGGTTATGAAGAGTAAAATCCTGCTTGGGCTGAACTTGGTACTGATGCTGGTTAGCCTGTATCTTGTCTTTATCTATGTCCCTACTGAAAAGACAATGGGGATTGTGCAGAGGATTTTCTACCTTATGGTTCCTATGGGATGGCTAGCTTTGCTGGCCTTCCTTGTTGTCTTTATTAGCAGCATCCTCTATCTTACTAAAAGGAAAAGCAAATGGGATATCCTCGCTTACTCCTCGGCTGAGATTGGCCTTGTCTTCACCTCCTTGGCTCTTATCGTCGGCTCCATCTGGGCCAAGCATCCACTGGCTTGGGGGGTATGGTGGAGCTGGGAACCCCGCTTGACGGCCACTCTTGTTCTCTGGTTCATCTACGTAGCCTACTTCATAGTTCGTTCCTTCACCACTGATGAGCCCCGAGGTGCCCGGTTTTCCGCCGTAGTGGGNATTATAGGCTTCGTTGATATACCCATTATCGCCTTAGCAACTACTCTGTGGAAGGGACTTCACCCGCCACCACTAATCTTTGAAGGCGGTCTAGAGGACCCAAGAATGCTGCTAACTCTCCTGGTTAGCATCGCTGCCTTCACTTTGCTATATGCTCTTCTCTTGAGGCAGCGGGTTTCAATGAAGTATGACGAGAGTAAATTGAAGATACTCAAGACTTATGATAGTTAGGGGATAATGGGAATATGAGTATTGTCTTGCCGCTTGCAGCCACTATTGTCAGTCTTATCTTTGCGGCAACGGTTCTCGACCAATATTTTGCCAGAAGAAAAGCCTTCCAGCTTGTCTGGGCGATAGGCCTGTTTATGTTTGCTCTCAGTAGCGGAAGTGCTTTTTGGATAGAGGCTTGGGGCTTAAACGAGACAGCTTATCAGTTGTGGTACCTGTTTGGGGCAGTACTGGTAGCTGCCTACTTGGGGATGGGCACCCTTTATTTGCTCGCTTGGCGAAGCATAGCCCACATAATCATGGCTATTTTGCTGGTGGCTTCATTTTATGCTGCCTTTCAGGTTTTTACGGCCACTATTTTGGACCTCGGCGCTTTATTGGGGCTTTCCGGTGAAGCTATGCCCGGAGACGTAAGGCTTTTAACCCCGTTCTTTAATATTTTCGGTACAATTGCCTTGGTGGGAGGTGCTGCCTACAGCGCCTGGGTCTTCTGGCGCCGCCGGGCTATGCCCCATCGAGTGGTCTCAAACATACTGATTTTGGTGGGGGCAATGCTACCAGCCATGGGCGGAACTCTATCCCGGTTCGATGTATCATCGACCACAGCTCACGCCATTCTTATATTACTGGGGGTAATAATTATTTTTATCGGTTTCTTGCGAGGCCGAGAGGTATTTGGATTTTATCGTTTTCCCCTTATCCACGGAACAAAGAGAGTACCTGATGACTAAAGCCTAACACTCTAGTTGGATTAAAGACAAAGGGAGGTTGCCCGAAATGGAACATGCCAGCTATCTATTTGCTGCCTTTGCCATAGTTTGGGTGGTACTTTTTGGCTATATCTTTACCCTCTCCCAGAGGCAAAAAAAACTGCGACGAGAGATTGAGCTATTAAAAGAAGTGCTTAAAAAGGAACCAGACTAGTTTCACTCTAAGGGTTTAAACCATCGACTATGGGCGGGTTAAAAGTAATAGACTGCCCTTTTCTTAAAGAGATAACCAGCTATAAGACCAAAAACCATGCCGCCGAGGTGAGCCTGCCAGGCAACAAAAGGCAGCAGGGAGAGTAAGAAAAAACCACCGATGACGGCTACCCAGATGGGAAGAGGAACCGGTATGGGGAAGATAAAAACTCTGAGGTCGGGTCTCATTGCTGAGAGCGCTCCCCCCAGAGCAAAAATAGCACCGGAAGCACCAATAGCCAAGGAAAAGGGCGGAGCCAGCAGTACAAAGAAAATACTCCCCAAGATACCGCCGCCAAAATAAACGGTCAGGAACTTTTTTGTGCCAAGCAATCTGTATATATACGAGCCAAAGAAGTATAAGGTAAACATATTGGCAAAGATGTGGAAAAACCCATCGTGGAGAAACATGCTGGTAATTATGCCCCAAGGATAATCAAGAAAAATCCCCTTTGACCATAAACCAAAATTGATGACTAGTTCTTGCTTTATTTCTTGGGATACAATAGTCGGCAGAAAGATCAGTAGGTTAATGCCGATTATGCTAAAAACCAGATTTAAACCACCCCCTTGGTAGCTTCGGTAGCTCATAAGTCTCCTCTTAGAGTTATATTAACACCAGTCTCTTAGCTTTTTACACCAGCATCATAG
>NZEH01000020.1 GCA_002690375.1 Dehalococcoidales bacterium | reverse complement strand
ACCAAACTAATTGCCTCTCCCCTGCCAGGTTCTTGGTGCCGAAGGNGNGATTTGAACNCNCACGCCCTTNNGGACACTACGCCCTGAACGTAGCGCGTCTGCCATTCCGCCACTTCGGCATAGTGGCTATCGTATAGGGAAATTATACTTGCGCTAGGCGTAAGTGTCAACGAAGGAGCAGTCGCTTTTACTTGTTTCTCCCGAGGTGAGAGCGGATTAACTTCCTCTATTGGTGATAACTTCTGTTTAAGGTAAATCCTTATCCTGAACTGGGCACTGAGATAGTCAGAGCTGATTACCGGTTGTTACTGACCGTGAGTAGGTGATGGCTGCCCCAGCCACCTTCAAGTAAGTAGAAATCTACCTGCTTTCATGCCTATAACACTCTTCAGGAGGTTTATCCCCGGGTTCTTTTCAAATATATACCACTCACCCCGCCCAAAATTACTGCTAACCCAGTAGTTATACCACCACAGAATAGAGCGGTATCATAGAAAAAATGTCCACGGAAGAGCATAAGCATGTAACCTTCGGCTGACCAGAACTCATTGCTGAAGAAGAGTAAATGAAATTGGTAAAAGAGCTGGTTAAAACCTAGTAACACCCCTAGCCCTAGAGCTAGTATCAGGACTAGGGTGATGCCGCTACCGCCAACTACCCCCCACGCCAGCCGCCGCCAATGTCTTTTCCTTTGCCAGAAAATACTTAAGCCGCTGTAAGCTAAAACATAAATTCCTGTCCCAAGCAGGGCCCAGTAATCCAGCCAAATCAGCCCCTTGACATCCTTGAAGTGAATAGTTTCCTCCGGGGTAAATAGCTCAAAGGACTCGCCATCTTTGGCTACGATAAGGCTAATATACTCCTCATCTGAGTTAAAATAGCTAATTAGCCCATTGGCTATTTCTTCCAAATCAAACTCAGCCAATGCTGGAGTTTGGNTGATGCTATATTTTTGGAAGCCATAATTATAGAGCCAGTGGCTATTTACCGCCCAGCCGATACTAACTGTAAGCAACAGGATAGGCAGACAAAGTATAAATAGCCATCTGGCAGTAATACTAAAAATCTTTAATTTCTTTTCCATACCAACACCCAGATTTTACACCTTTAAGGTTAAAAAGCATAGCTAAGCACCAACCTGTGCTACAATTAGTTGAATGGTCAATCGAGCTTTTAGTTAAATCTATAAACAAACTTCTGCTAATAGTAGATAACCTCCCGCCTACCCCACCAAAATTTCCCACTCCTAAAGCTAGAAATTAATACCCCACAAACCAGCCCTGTGCTATAATAATACATGAAATTCCACTGCTAGAAGGTGTTATGTTCACTCATTTCCATGTTCATACCGAGTATAGTCTACTTGATGGTATGTGTCGTATTCCTCAGCTAATATCCAGGGCCAAAGAGCTGGGCATGGAGGCGCTGGCGCTCACTGACCACGGTGTTATGTACGGAGCTATCCAGTTCTACTCAGCCGCCAAAGAGGCAGGNATAAAGCCCATTATCGGCTGCGAGATTTATCTNGCNCCAAGTAGCCGTTCTGGCAGAGAGGCCGGCGATAAAAANAACTNCCACCTTATTTTACTAGCCAAAAATCAGACCGGATATCAGAATCTGATTCAGCTTGTCACTAAAGCACACCTTGAGGGTTTTTATTATAAGCCGAGGGTAGATAAAGAGCTTCTCTCAGAATATAGTCAGGGGCTTATTGCCCTCTCCGCTTGTATAAAGGGTGAGGTGCCCAATCTCATTCTGCAGGGACGGCTTGATGAAGCGAAACAGGCGGCACGGTGGTACCAGCAGACATTTGACGATTTCTACTTGGAAATCATGCGGCACCCTATCCCTGAGCTGGAGCAAATAAACCAGGGGCTTATCCCTATGAGCAGGGAATTAGGTATCCCGCTGGTGGCGACAAACGATGTTCATTATGTCAATAAAGAAGATGCTTCAACCCATGACCTGCTGATGTGCATTGGGACAAACTCCTCTATTTATGACGAAAAGAGGATGAANATGGCCGGCGACTTTTTCTATCTTAAAGGCCCCGAGGAGATGGCTGAGCTATATGCAGACATCCCTGAGGCACTTAAGAACACCGAGCTAATTGCCCAGATGTGTCATCTTGAGCTTGGGTTTGGTCGTCTTTATCTACCTGAGATAGAGCTACCCGAGGCTAAGACGGCTGACCAGTTCCTGGCTGAGCTATGTTATAAAGGTCTACCCCAATTCTATCCCCAGCCTAGCCCGGAAATAGAAAAACGACTCCAGCATGAACTGAATATAATAAGGGAGACCGAGTTTGCCAATTATTTCTTGGTTGTCTGGGACATAATCTCCTTTGCCAAGAAAAATGGCATCCTCTTTAACGTTAGAGGTAGTGCCGCAAGTAGTATTGTCCTTCGCTGTTTGGGTATTACTGAGATTGATCCTATCAAGAACGGGCTGGTTTTTGAGCGTTTCTTAAATCTAGAGCGTAAGGAGATGCCGGATATTGATTTGGACTTTGAAGATGAACGCCGTGATGAGGTCATCGCCTATGTCTCCCAAAGATATGGTGCTGACCATGTGGCCCAGATTATCACCTTCGGTACACTGGGTGCCAGAGCCGCTATTAGGGATGTCGGGCGGGCGCTGGCTATGCCGTATGGTGATGTTGACCGTGTCGCNCGGCTGGTGCCTTTTGCCCCGGGGATGACTCTAAACCGGGCTGTTGAAGAAAACAGTGAATTGAGGAATGTCTATCAGGAGGACGGCGTAGTAAAAAACTTGGTTGAGCAAGCCCANAAAGTGGAGGGNATCGCTCGTCATGCNAGCACTCATGCCGCNGGTGTCGTCATNTCTANAGAGCCTCTTTCAANNTANACCCCGCTGCAGCNAGNGAGNAAGGGTAANGGCCGTGGTCTNGTTATGACNCAGTTCTCCATGGAGGATATNGCCCANATTGGGCTACTNAAGATGGATTTCCTCGGGTTAGCCAACCTGACTATTCTGGGTAAAGCAAAAGAGCTAATTTCCCAGAACTGTGGTATTGAAATTGACCTGCAGCACATTCCCCCGGATGATGCTAAGACCTTTGGACTTCTGTCTTCCGGGGAGACTACCGGTGTCTTTCAGTTAGAAAGCAGCGGTATGCGCCGGTATATTAAGGAGCTAAAACCGACCATCTTCAGTGATATTGCGGCTATGGTTGCCCTTTACCGTCCCGGACCAATGGAGCAAATCCCCCATTTCATTAAAGCCAAGCATGGTTTAGAAGCCATCCATTACCCCCACCCAGCTCTGGCTGATATTCTTAAGGAAACCTATGGGGTGATTGTCTATCAGGAACAGGTACTCTTTATTGTGCAGACCTTTGCAGGTTACAGCCTGGGTCAGGCTGACGTCTTCCGCAAGGCGATGGGTAAGAAAATACCCGAGGTTATGAAGAAAGAGAGGCAAAACTTTATCGCTGGCGCCGACAAGCAAGGCTTCTCGGCTGAGGTAGCCAGTAAAGTCTTTGATCTGATTTTACCCTTTGCCGGCTATGCCTTTAATAGGGCTCATGCGGTAAGCTATGCCCTTATTGCCTACCAGACTGCCTATCTTAAAGCAAACTACCCGCTAGAATATATTACCGCTTTCCTTAATACTCATCTTGGCCAGCAAGAGAAGACCGCGACTGCGGTTGCTGAGTGTCGCCGCTTGGGTATTACGGTATTACCACCCGATATAAACCGCTCTGGGGCTGACTTTTCTATAGAGCGGGTAGAAGGTAACACCTCGGCCATCGGCTTTGGGCTAGCGGGCATAAAAAATGTGGGCTTTGGGGCTATAGAGTCCATCATTGCGGAGCGCAGTAGAGGTGGCACGTACCAGTCCATCGAAGACATGTGCTGCCGGGCTGAGCTTGGTGGTGTCAATAAGCGGGTGCTGGAGAGCCTGATTAAGGCTGGTGCTCTGGATTCCTTAGGAGACCGCGGTACCCTACTCCATAATGCTGGTCGTATCTTGTCTCTGGCTCAGCGGGAGCAGCGCCGTCGACAGACAGGACAGGCTACTATGTTTGACCTGTGGGGAAAAACCATGCCCACTCCACTGCCCAGCCTTGACATGGATGCCGTTAGCGTTTCTATTAGGGAGAAGTTAGCCTGGGAGAAAGAGCTGTTGGGGGTCTATCTCTCCGAACATCCCTTTAGCCCTTTTGCCCAGAAGGTGGCCTTGGAGAATACTACCCTTTGCGGTCAGATTGATGCCGAGATGGAGGGACAGGCGGTGAGGGTCGCCGGCATAGTAGCCTCACTTCATAATCTGTTCATCACTAGGGACGGGCAGCCCTCTTTAAGTACTGTGCTGGAGGACTTGGATGGCAGAGTTGGAGTTATGGTCTGGCCCAAGGTCTATACCAGTACTAAAGAGCTGTGGCAGGAGGGTAATATCCTGCTGGTTGAGGGTAAGGTGAAGGTGAGGGGTGACCGAGTACAGCTAAATTGTGACCGTGTCCGCCGCTACCCTTTAGAGCCAGTCCAGAGTGAGGGGGTGGCTCCTTCTCAGTCGAATGAAGCATCACCTGTCGCTGAAGAAACTAAAGCTAAGCCAGTACCTGCCCAGAGCCGCCGTCTGATAATCAGCATTAACCAGACTAGTGATGAGGTTGGCGATATAGCTCAGCTTCACAAGTTGATAGACACTTTGAGGCAGTTCCCGGGGCAGAATGAGGTAAACTTGTGTGTCGCTAACGATGAGAGGGTTTTTAGGCTTAAGCAGGCCAATGTAACTACCAACTACTGCCTCGAGCTGCATAAGCGGCTGGTAGAGCTTTTGGGAGAAGACGGGGTAAGGCTGGAGGAAAGTGCCTAAATCAACTAGTAGCTGGCTGAAACTTGCCACTGCCCCTGACCAGCTAACTGCTGAGATGTGGCTGGGAGTGCTACGGGAACATGATATTCCAGTGGTGATTAGCTCCGGCGATACCTCGTCTTTTATGGGTATCTCCCCATTTCCCTGTCGGCTGATGGTCGCCGATGACTATCTCAAGCAAGCCAAGGAAATTTTGGCCAGCCTTAAGCCGGAAGAGGAGCCAGAGCCAACACCAGAGTAGCCGTCACGGTATGCGGTTGAGTCTAACACATATTCCAGTTTCGCTAGCGAAGGCCTGATTGAGCGATGTGAGCTAGATTTCTTAAGCCTGAGAATGAAAGGGGCATCTGGGGCTAAGCAAAGGATTTATCGGGCTAAACTATTTGGTGGCCTTGACTGAAGCTCCTGTCGCTTCCAGATGCAAGAGGCGTTTTTTCATCTCCAATCCTCCGCTATAGCCACCGAGCTTGCCATTACTGGCTACTACACGGTGACAGGGGATGATGATTGGCAGTGGGTTTTTGGCTAGGGCTTGCCCCACCGCCCGCATAGCGTTAGGCTTGCCAATCTTAACTGCCAGCCAGCGGTAGCTCCGGCTCTCACCATAAGGGATGAGCTTGGTTATCTGCCATACCTGTCGCTTAAAATGGGTCGATTGGGAGAGGTCAAGCTCATCAGGGAAGACCGTCTTTTTGCCGCCAAAGTAGGACCTCAAGCGGCTTATTATGTCTCCAAATGAGTCGAGCGACTGGGTGGTACGGCTTAGGCTACTACCTAGCGGCTCAAGCGTTCCTTGGGCAGAGGGTTGGGGTAGGGTAAGGCGTACCAGCCCTCTTGCAGAGCTTGAGATTCCCACCCAGCCCATATCGGTGGTAAACGTGATGTACTTTAGCTCACCAGTCACAATATAACCCCGACAAGATTTATTTATAATGAAGAAGAAGATATTGAAATGGGAGCCAAGCGCCTTTATTCTTAATTACAGAAGTTCTGGTAATGGATTGAGGTGTTTTAGGGGAAAGTTGTATTCCCATTACTCCAACTCCGGCTCAATCAGGCCGTAGTTACCATCCTTTCGTCGATACAGCAGGTTAACCACTTCAGTATCAGGATTAAAGAAGAGAAAGAAGTCGTGGCCTAGAAGCTCTAACTGGTCGGTCGCTTCAGCTATCGACATTGGCTTTAAGGCAAACTGCTTGACCTTGACCACCTTTGATCTTAGCGTTGTCTCTTCTGCCTTGACTAGTTTGCTTCTAGCAGACGAACTGCCCTTGCCCCTGTGTCTAAGCTTCCCCTTGTGGTGCTCAATTCGCCTTTTCATAGTGGCTACTACTCTATCGATTGCGGTAAATATACTTTCACCCCGCTCCTCACTACGTAGCAGAGTATTATTGCCGGCTACGGTTACTTGGGCGACAAAGCGGTTTTGGGGAGACCTTGTCTTTTCCTCAGCTATTTCTACCTTGGCCTCTGTGATATTGGCTAGATGGCGGTCGAGCCTGTCCAGTTTGTGCTTAATATAGAGACGCAGCTCTTCTGGTAGCTCTATATTTTTACCAGTTATAAGTGGTTCCATCTTGTAAGGTTCCTTATAGTGATGTTATATTTATCTTATCTCTTTAAACTTCTCTGGCCAATACGAATCCCCACACCGAACTGGCTCCGGATGATTTTAGGACGCTGGCACAAGCATCAAGAGTAGTTCTCGAAGTGGTTACATCGTCTATTTCTGGCTGGAAGCTTATACAGGTGGGGCGAACTATGCCGCTGGCTTGAGGATTACCACACCGAGGACAAAGTGGTGGCGTAATTTTAGGTAGTGCACGGCGGTAGGGGGGATAAATTAAATTGACTTCCCGCCCATAGCCCAAGCACCACTGTGGAAATAAAAGTTCAAGCACTACCCTCTTAAGCTCAGCTAGCTGAGGAAGCACATGAACCTCCTATTATGGTCTGGGGCTTTTAAGTTCAGCGTTAAGTACTGTGGCGGGAGCGGATGTTATTGGCTCCGCTCATAATGGGTTCGTTAATATAGACATCGCCGTTTCTGATTTTCAGGTTGAAGCCGCAATCAGGATTAGTACAGACCCACGCTTTGTAGTGGATAGACGATCCTTGAGAGCCAAAATCAGATAGGGGTACCAGGTCTCCTTTGTCACACTTAAGGCATTTGGGAAAACTAAGTTGTTCCACGAGATCCACCTCCCACCGAAATTAAGTGATAGTATACACTAACTTAAGGGTGATTGGCAAGGGCTTATTGGGTGTCTTTGAGATTAGCCTAAATGTAGCTTTGAAATTGTTATTAGCCTCACTCCCTTCATCCCCCTCTCCTTTAAAGTAGAGGGGGATACTACTAAAAAGAGGGGCTCTGCCCCTCTTAGACACCCGGTAGACTTTCTTCTATATATTTGTCAACCTTCCTTAGATAGAAGGTCTTTCCCAAGGCCGGCGTAGCTTAACTGGCTGTAGCGGGCACCTTCTCTGGTTAGCTGGCTCCTCATCAGGCTGATAGTCTCTACCTTGATGATATGGCTTTTCTCAGGCCTGGTGTTTGAGATAAGCCGGCCCAAGTCCTGTCGCTCATCCGGTGATGCCTCGCGGCGAAGACGAGCCAGTGTCAGGTGGGCTTTGAAGACTCGTGCTTCAGGAGTAAAGCCCAGACAGGAAAGAGCGGATTCAATCTGCTTATGGAGCTGGCCCAGCTTATCCAGTTTGCCGCCAAGCCCCAACCAGACTACCTGAACACGTTTCAGGTCAGGGAAGGCGCCTAACCCTTTGGTTTCCAGATGAAAGGGGGGGATTTCCCGGGCAACCTTAGTCATTAGCTGGCTTATTTCGCTAATCCTATCTAGGGGGACATCACCCAGAAACTTTAAGGTCAGGTGGATGCCATTCGGGTCAGCCCATTTTATCCAGGGCTTATTATCCGTTTTCAGTCTTTTTTGGAGCTTACTAAGCTCTAGTCTTAGCTCGTCAGGTAACAAAATTGCAATAAAGGAGCGGACTGTCTCCATAGCTTAAGCCTTACCCCTCTTGACCATTTACCAATCCTTCACCCTTATATTCTTCACTGGGAATCTTCTTCTTAATCCCCCTGCCGAGGGTGGGATAGTGGGAAGAAAAAGTTTCCATAAAGCTGGATTGTAATCTATTCCTTTAGGTTTTTATAAGGTAACCCTCCCCTTACATAAATCCCTCTTGCTCTTCCTCCTTTTGCAAAGGGGAACTAAGGGGTATTTTCTTGGGGTTTCGTCCCTCTTAGATGCCCCATTAGAACCGACTTTTTCAAAGGGGGAACGGTTATGTTACAGGGGCAAAACCCATTTCAATCCCTTTACTAGGTAGTCTTACTTGTGATACCCAGTAGCTTCTGGGCGTTACCGGCTAAGATTAGGTTTTTTGTTTCCTCGGATAAGTTAGGGGAGGCAATATCCTTAAGCGCCTGTCCTTGCTCTAGCATGGGGTAATCACTACCGAAGAGAATCTGCTCAGCACCGACAAGCTGGATTACTTGTTCATATATCTGGGGACTGTAGAGAAGCGGTGAAGCGGCGGTATCAAAAAAGACATTTTGCATTGCCCCACTTACCTCGGGCATTAGGGCATAAAACGGTAACCCGCCACCCCAGTGGGCCAAGATAATGGTCAAATCAGGATAGCTGGCAATAAAGGGGTAGAGTATTTCCGGGGTAACCGCTCCCTTGCCCGGGTAGATATGACCTACCGGTTCAGAGGCATGGCTGAGGAGCATCAGTTTGTGCTTCATTACTGCATTTATAAAGGGCGTCATTACCTCCTCATCCCTGGGGTCAAATAGCTGCATATCTGGTCTTATTTCACCGACTCCCCTTATTCCTTCTTTAGCACAGCGCTCAATCTCATCCAGGGCGGCATCATATGACTGTGGTTGGACGCTACAGAAGCCTATCAGGCGCTCTGGGTAACGGGCTATTGACTCCAGGATATAGTCGTTGGTCTCAACGCATAGATCGTGGGTAGTCCATCCGATATTTAATATGACCGAGATATCAATCTTTGCTTTATCCATGCTGTCAATGAGTTCGTCAGTGGTTCTTAGCTTTGAGTCCTTCTTGGAGTAAAGGATGGCAAAACAGGGGTCGCTCTCAATATACTTATTGCGGTTTTTCTTTATCTGCGGCGGGAATACATGAGCATGAAAGTCAATAATCATAATCGGATTATAGCAGAAGCTTCTAGATGGCTTCAAGCTAAGCTGGTGCTTGGCGCTGTAGTCAGGAGAACGGTCTGCTCTGGTGGTAACTCTATTCTTTTGGTTCTTCTTCAGTTGGCGTCCCAGCTTCTGCTGCCTCGGCTTCAGCCTCGATTTCTTCGGCGACTACCTCTTTCTCTTCTACCCTCTCTATATGCACCTTGCTGACCTTAACCACTAGTTGGTCGGGGTCAGTGGTAATAGTAACATCAGTGCCGAGAGCAATATCTCTGACATGGATTGCCTGATCTATCTCTTCAAGGGGGCTCAGGTCAATCTCTATCCGAGGTGGCAGTTTTTCAGGCAGGCACTCAACACCTAGATGGGTCAGGATCTGTTGTAGTGTATTGCCTTTTGATTTTATTGCCGGGGCTTCGCCAACCAGGGCAATGGGAACATCAGCCGTTATTTTCTCTTCTTTTCTTACTTGGTAGAAGTCAACGTGGAGTAGCTGCTCGCTGATGGTATCTCTCTGGATTTCGCGAATAAATACACTCCTAGGTTGCTTTTCTNCCTCAATTTGAAGGTCAATAAGCCGTGTGGTTCCACCAAGCATAATAATACGCCCAAGCTCAGCGGTATCACACTGCAGTGCCAGTGACTTGAGACCATGCCCCAGTAGGTGGGTGGGGGTGATACCTTGACGGCGTAAGAATCTGGTCTTCTTGCCCAGGATATCCCTTTTTGTTGCCTCTAGAGTCAGGTTCTTCATTTATGTCTCCTTCCACNCCAACCATTTAAGCAGAAACGGCTGTAAAAATCAATTAGATAAGCCCCCAGTCTCTGTACCCCTGCTTAATTGTCGCCAAGTATTCTGGCGAAGGTTTTGTTTCTTCTGATTGGCTGAGCTTGATATAGGTTATGGCTTCTATGGACTCGCCAGTATCCCGGTAAACAGTAATTTTCAATCTGTCATAGGTATCAGGGTAACCCTCATATTTATCCAGTCGTCTCAAATCACGCTCTGAAATTTCATAGATAGCTCCCAGAACCTTGTCACCTCTAAATGGCTTGATGCTGGCCTGGCCACCTCGCCACTGCCGGGACCAGCCGGCAAATATAAGCTTGTAGTTCTGAAGGGTGGCCGTAAACATGAGCTGGTTGTCGGGGCAGCGCTCAAGTAGTTGCCTGTGATTGAGATTACTGCCATAGGCAAAGTAATACATGGTTTTTTCTTCTTCTGCCCCTTTCTGTTGTGGTGCTTATTATACATCTTTTCTCATCTTTCTGGCCAACTAACCGCTCTAGCTACCATGTATATTGGTGGACATGTCCCTAGGGGAGGTCTTGACATTAGGAACAGGATGAGTTTTCCTTGCCGAGAAGGGAGGTAATGCCCAATGCAAGGCTATTGTATGAAATGCCGTACCAAGCGGGAAATGAAGGATGCTAGGGCGATAACCATAAAAAATGGCCAGCCGGCAACATAGGGGGGCTGCTCTGTAGGCGGTACCAAGATGTTTAGAATAGGCAAGAGCTAAAGGTGCTCTTGGGCTATTTAGTTAAAGAGGCTGGATATTTGCCAGCCTCTTTTTTATATGAAATGGGTAGGCGTAGGTCAAAAGAAAATTGACAATAGTTATCGAGGTGTTTATAGTGGGTATTAGCTGGGATGCTTTGGCAGCAACATATCGGTGCATATTAGGGGCGGATAACAATGAGGCCACATGATGAGCCAATTGAGATTGAACATCTGGCCAGGTTGAATGAATACGGCCCAGACGATCTTTTTATCTGCTGTGCCAGTTTTGAAGACAGGTGCCTTGAGAGTGCACTAAAGATGGGTGTTGGTTTCCGTGTCAGATTTAGTATTATCTTTGTTATTGAGGAGCCTTTCTATAAAAAACAAGTTGACGCCAATCTATTTAAGTTGCAGGCTGAACTGGGCAAAAGGACTTCTGAGGGGGTCTTTGTCATTAGATGCCAGAGGGATGACCCGGTTGAAGGCATTTCTCAGCTAAAAAGTATCTGGAGTCGGTGTAAACCTAAAGACCCTGACGAGCCGTCCATTACTATTGACATTAGCGGCTTTACCAAGATTTACTTACTAGAGCTTCTTCATTACCTTGTTGCCGAACTAAGTCTGGGAATTCCTCGTGTTCTGCACACAACACAGACATATGCACCAACCAAGCTTACTCGGGGGGTTGAACAGATTACCACGGTGCCCAACTTTTTTGGAACTATCTCTGTTGAGAAGCAGACCTTTCTTACCCTATTTCTGGGCTTTGAACCAGAGCGTGCTCTTACAGTGTGGAAGCATTTTAATCCCAAAAAAACAATTGCCCTGATGACTAACCCTCCACGCCATGCCAGTTCTGATTATTTGGAATATGCCCGCAAAAATAACTCTTACTTGCTTTCACAGCCTTCTGTAGAAGTCAGAAATGTGCCAGCTGATGACCCGTATGCTACTAGGGGCGTGCTTGAGACTATCTATAATGGGATAAAGGGTTCATCCAATATGATAATCGGCCCCTTTGGCACAAAACCGCAGACTGTGGGCGTGTTCCTCTTTTGCTTGGAGTANCCCAAGGCTCAAGTTGTTTATTCCTTCCCGTCTAATTATACCAAGTCTTACCTCAGTCGTAAGCCAGGCAGTACTTTATTACTACCTCTGGCTTCGGTGGTTAAGGTTTAGACTTAATAGAAGCGGAGCTGACAAACTAACTTTAAGCCAAAAAATATCCTTTGGGGTCTTGACATCGGAGGCTGAATGAGTTATCCTTGCTGGCAAAACAGGAGGTGACTGATGCAAGGCTATTGTATGAAGTGTCGTGCCAAGAAGGAAATGAAGGATGCTAGGGCGATAACCATGAAAAATGGTCGGCCGGCGACACAGGGCGTTTGCCCTGCATGCGGCACTAAGATGTTCAAAATAGGTAAGAGCTGCTGATACCTGTATTACAAGTAGTAGTGATTTTTAGAGAGGCGGGGNATATGTCGGCTAAGGATGCCCAGCCTCTCTGATAGAGATAGCGCTTAGCTTATGCAAGCTGGGGAAAGGCGCGCCCCATCGGATGGGTTGCGGCTTTTCTATTTAGCCCCTAAGCGCTTTAGCAACTTTATACTACTAGTAAATTAGTAAATCTAAGCTGTATGCATTCACTTTCGTCTTGTCCTGAGAAAATGGGTAAAGCCAACCAAACATGGCAAACCGATACTGTAGGCAATAAGAAGTCCGGAAACTCCCAGCCACCAGCACACCAGTGGTAGTGGTATAAACAGAGCAGCGCTGGCCTTAATTACATTTCCAGTTTTAATTAGTACCGCAGCAGCTATCACGCTCACTAGCAGTATTGGCTGAGTTACCAGTAGCAGTAGCACACCAATTGTAGTGCTCTCACCCCGACCGCCTCTGAAACCAAGAAAAACGGGCCAGTTATGCCCGATAACTACGGCACTACCGGCTAGTAAAATTACTACCTGATGGGTATTGGCTGCTTGGGCAATAAGAATAGCCAGTGCTCCCTTACTGGCATCAACGATGCCCACGGCAACCCCTATTTTAACCCCTAGCTCACGGAAGGCATTCTGGGCACCCATGTTGCCATCACCCAACTGCCGAATATCTCTGCTCCGGCTAAGACGTCCGGCAATATAGGCAGTAGGGATGCAACCGAGTAAGAAACTTAAAGCTACTATCAGCCAAGGCACAGCGACCTTCTTAAGCTTGGTGCCGGGGGTGGGACTCGAACCCACAAGGACTAGGTCCGACGGATTTTAAGTCCGTTGCGTCTGCCAA
>NZEH01000019.1 GCA_002690375.1 Dehalococcoidales bacterium | reverse complement strand
AGGATGGAATTTGAGCGGAGAAAACTGGTGAAATAGCCTTTTTATCTCCTTCATGGTGAGAGCTCTTGTCCCCGGACTCTCCTGGCGTTCACTTATTAACCGGGATAATGAGGTGAAAATTCTGCCTTTCAGCAATGCATATTTAAGCCATAGATATAACCAATATGGGGAGTTACGGTAATATACCATCACCTTAAGGCATCCGCCTGGCTTGAGTACCCGATAAATCTCAGCTACATCTATTTCAGGGTGTGGTGAATGATGCAGCACTCCCCAAGAATAGATCAGGTCAAAGTAGTTATCAGGAAAGGGCAAGCCTTCGTTGTCCCTCTGCCTCACCTCGGCCTTTAACCCATAGAGTTTGAGTCTTTTCTTGGCTAGCTCTACCGAGTGCTGGCTAAGGTCAACGGCATAGGTTTCAGCCCCGGCGCGGGTGAACTGGAGGAAGTCAGTACCGCAGCCACAGCCGACCTCCAGCACCTTCTTGCCCCGCCACCTAGTAAATTGAGCAAAAGAGTGGATGAAAGACTGGTAACGGTAGCGCCTTTCCTCCATCTCTTCAAAGAATTCAAGGCTGCCCTCGGGGAATCCTAGTCCCTCTGAATCGCATGGCTGTTCATCCCAGTATTTGCTGACTAGCTCTCTGCTTGGTTCTGTCATGCTACCTGTCTCCCCAATAATCGATTTCGCAATAGTCGCCACAACTCTACAATCGTCCCTGCCCAGAGACTGCCATCACAGACCACAATATATGGTAGGAGGTGTGGTTTTCTATTGATAATACAGCTAATAAGATGCAATGGTCCCACAGGAAAAAGCATATTAACCCAGCCCCAGAAGAATTTGTGTTTCCATATAAAGCGTCCACCGCCTTGGCCATGCCAGTATCTTTGCTTCATAAGCGCCGTTAGGGAGGAGCGGTGGTAGTGATAGGTAACAGCCTCCGAGCAGCCAAACTTATATCCCGCAGCCACAACCTCATGACAGATGTCGCCATCCACAAAAGCTCCGGTGAAGAAGGGGTCAAACTTATATTTTAGGACTATGTCCTTTTTCCATAAGGCAGTCATGGTGGGGATGCCCCTCACCGTTTTCCCGGGATGATTATACTGGATACGAATGTCTTCTTGCCGCGCCCACTCCCAGTGGTTGGAGATTTGACCCGCCAGTATTTGGGCATGAATGGCAGCATAGTCGCTGTTGCTGAGCTCAGCCAGCATCGTCTCTAGCGTGCCCGGAGGCACCACAACATCTGAGTCTATATAGGCAACATAATCCTCAGTTGCCAGATCGGTGCCCCGTTGGAAGCGATACCCCATTCCTTGGTGGCTGACATATATCTTGTTGGTATATTTTTGCCCTATTTCTAATGTCCGGTCAGTAGAAGCACCATCCATAATGATTATCTCAGTTGGGTTATTATCGGTGATGGATTGCAAACAGCTTTCTAAAGTCTTTTCACCATTCATAACACAGATAACCACAGATATTGGTAATTTAGCCATTGTGACTCACCTTGTCTACCTTTCGCCCAATGACCGTGTAGCCCATGGGGCAGTCTCGCGTTCGGTGAAGTAGGTCCAGTAATGCCATAATAGCCTCCAGCGGCAGTAGGACAAGACGAACTAGAGATTGCGCCAGGCAAAATGGTATCATATAGATAGTCCCCCATAGGCGCCCTGGTGGCTTAAGCCATTGCATAAAACTGTGTACCATGGCTTCCACCATGGCTGAAAAAAGGCCGCCTTTATAATAAATGGAGACCATCTCAAACCCGTTCTGGTTAAGTATTTCTCCCAGCCCAAACTCTGTCCAACGGTAATAGTCTCCATACCTGGCGCTGGTAGTATGCACCGGATAGAAGAATGGTACACTAATTAGTACTGTCCCGTCTAGTTTTAGTACTCGCCACATCTCTTTTAGGGCTTGCCCCGGCTGGGGCAGATGTTCCAGGACTTGGCTGCATAAGATAGCCTCCAGCGTCTGGTCTCTAATGGGTAAGGCACAGAGGTCACCTTGAAGGAGTGGCTGGAAATCCCTGTCTATTTCTAAAGACAAGTAGCGCTGCGATCTAAACAGGCTTTGGTGAGAAAGTTCTCCAGCTCCAGCGTCTAATACCAATGCTCCAGGTGGTAACCTCTGGGCATAGTTTTTGAGAATTTTTGTACTTTGCCCTGGCATTCTAAAATCACCAAATACTAGCTCGGCATATGTTCGGCGCACTATACGAAACAAAGTAGACATGTTTACTTTAGGAGCCTGCCTTGTAGTCCCCATCCCTTCAGTTTCATCATACCTCTAAGTTGGTGAGCGAAACCGCATACCAAATCTCGTGATCTGGGTTGGTTAGACGGTATTGCAGACAATCTCTCAGGCACCAAAATTTTGATACCCTTTGATTGTCTCTTCCAAGCCCTTCTCCAAATGATACTCCGGTTTCCAGCCCAGAATTCTCCTCGCTTTTTCAATTGATAGGTATTGTTTCTGAATTTCTCCCCTAGCTTTCCCTTTTCCAGCAATTATTGGTTCAAGAGATGTCTTCCCTGAGATTCTGATGATGGTGTTTACCAGCTCAAGGACAGTTACTGGCTTTTCACTGCCAAAGTTAAAGGCTTCACCTTTGACTCCTTCCCGGTCCATTTCTTCGGCTAAACTAAGGTAGGCATTAACAGCATCTAGAACATACATGTAATCCCTTACTGGGGTGCCGTCGCTACGAATCACTGGATTTTTACCCTGTAGAACCGACCTTATAGTATCAGGGATAATTCGGGAAAAGTTTAGATCGCCACCGCCATAGATATTGGCACAGCGCGCCACGACTAGTGGCAAATTATAAGTATGAAAATAGGTTCGGGCCAAGATGTCACCACAGGCTTTGCTGGCATCATAAGGGTGCAAGGCATTTAGCCAGTGTTCCTCAGTATAGGGTAGCTTTTCATGCTCGCCATAGGCTTTGTCGCTTGATGCCACCACCAATCTTTTCAATGTCGCGGTATTTCTCGCTGCTTCTAAAATATTCCAGGTCCCTTTGATATTGGATTCAAAGGTTGATAGTGGAGACCGGTTAGCCGAGCCCACAATCGCCTGTGCCGCTAGATGGAAGCAGGTATCTATTTCGTATTCATTAAATATGCGCTCGATAAAGCCGTAGTTGGTGATGTCTCCCCATACGATGCCATTTAGTCTAGAGTAGCTTTCTTCCAGGTGTGAGAGTTTCTTTCTCGGATGCTCATCTCTTATTAGAATTACTACATTGGCATCTTTTTCGACCAGTGCTCGGCTAAGCCATGAGCCAACAAAACCTTTGNCTCCGGTGATAAAGACATTCTTACCNTTCCAGAAATCCGACTTCATTTTATTCACTCCCAATTCTAGCTCCTGAGGTTTGATGGAGACGGCGCATAACCAATTGTAATAAGGCTGAGGTAAAGACTATCAAGTTAAGAATTGCCCGCTGTAAATTTCTCCACGTATCCTTTATACCGTAGCCACCCCTAGTTACTTTTAATATGACATTTTCCCACAGATATTTTTTCCTTGAGTAGAAGGCTATTGGAGCGTTGTTTCGTAACCTTAATAGGTCGGCACCCGATAGCGTTTCTGTCCGCATTGCTGCGGTTGAAAAAGAATCGTAATCTTGCCAATTGTCACTTGTGATTAATTTCCTCTCTGCTGCTTTCTTGCGAAAATCAGTGCCCGGGAATGGGGTAGCTACCATGTAAGAAATGGAGTCAGGATTTAGTCTGTTGGCTAGGTCTATAGTCTGCTTCGCAGTGTCCTCTGTTTCACCTATATAGCCGAATATAACGAAGGCAACAAGTCCAAAGTTTAGCTCTTTTGCTAAAGAGAATATTTTAATGACTTGGGGGATAGTGCTACCTTTGTTCATGCTTGCCAAGATTAACTCATTTCCTGACTCAACACCAATCTCTAATGCCCTACAGCCAGAACTTCTCATTATCTCCATTGTCTCTCTATCTAGTGTAGCCACATGGGCTTCGCAGGACCACGTAAAATCTATTCCGGTATTTACTATTTCCCGGCAAAGCTCCCTAATCCATGCTTTATTGGCAGTGAATAAGGCATCGCAAAAACTGATGGATTTAATTCCAAAATTATCGTAAAGATAAACCATTTCGCTAATTACATTTTGTGGACTTCTCTGTCGATATTTTCTACGCCAAAGTGATACATTGGCACAGAAGTCACAGCTAAATGAACAGCCTCGGCTAGTTAGTATCGTCGTCCCAGGGCGTATTATCCATGTCCATCGGTTTACGAAATATTCTTTGAATTTCATTAGATGTCTAGCCGGGAACGGGATCTCATCCAAGTCGGCTATGAGGTCCCTTCTACTGTTCACCTTCACTACGCCGTTATTGATAGAACCTACCCCAGCAATATCTCCAGTATTCCCTTGTGATTCCAGGGCTCTGACCAATTCCAGAAAGGTCACCTCCCCTTCGCCAACCACTATGTAGTCAGGTTCCATATCCCTTAATGTTTCCTCTGGCAGCACTGATACATGTGTGCCCCCAGCTACGGTAACAATCTGCGGAAATTCTCGCTTTACCCGTTGTACAACTTCTTTTGCTCGCGGGTACAAAACGGTGAGTACCATTATTCCCACTATGTCTGGTCTATAAGTCGCAATGTCGGCCAGCACTTCATCAGTGCCTTTTCTTTCAAGAGAAGCGTCTAATATTTTGACGCTGTATCCTTCCTGCTCCAAAACCGAGGCTATATAGCCCAAACCTAATGGAGGAGTTATAACACTTTCTGTACCAGGTGGGAAAACCAGCAGTATTTTCATTACTGTAGACTCCTTTTACGTTGCTATCCCGCTGTAAATCCTATGTATCCAAACCTGATATAGCGAACCTGTGGTTATAGACCCTGTTCTTCCCATATAGCCCACTGAGTTTTATCTGATCGCCATATCTCATTTAGCTCTAGATTATCCTTATAGGTATCCATACATTTCCAGAAACCGTCGTGTTTGTAGGCACAGAGCTCTCTAGCTTTGACCAGTCTGTCAAAGGATTCTTTTTCCAGCGTATCCCCTTCCTCAATATACTTAAAAACATCCCTATGGAAAACAAAGAAACCGCCATTGATCCAGTAGTCTAAAACTGGCTTTTCCTTGAAACTGGCAACTAGGTTATTGTCATCTAATTCGAGCATTCCGAAAGGTGAGCGAGGTTTGACTACGGTTATTGTCGCTATCTTATCCTGCCGCCTGTGGTACTCTAGAAGGTCATTTATATTGATGTTAGATAATCCATCGGCATAAGTAACGAGAAACACTTCGTCATTTATATATTCTTCAATCTTTTTTATCCTGCCGCCGGTATTTGTGTCCAGTCCAGTATCAGCAAAGGTTATGTTCCACTCCTTATTACCTTCAAAGTATTCTCTTATTTTGTTTCCTCTATAGCCCAAACAAAGGACAAAGTTATTGAAACCATAGTATGAGTATATCTTCATTATATGCCACAAGACTGGCTTATCTCCGATTTTGACCATTGGCTTAGGCGCAAACCCCCGCATTTCACTCATTCTTATTCCCTTGCCGCCACATAATATGACAACACCTATATTTTTATTCATTGGAGCCCTCATCACACCTTGGCATACCGGGCTATCTACACATCGGGAGCAGGAACTATTTCACAGTTGGTGGCAAATTATCTTGATCTGGCATCGGTTATCCAAGACAGCACCTATATCGCCTCTAGGTTTTATGGTTAAATTCCCTCAATAAGTAACCCTGTTCATAACCGATTTCTAAGTCCTATTGCTGAATAGGTTAGCTTAGCAGTAAATTCATCCCGGTCATAAACCCTCCAACAATCAAGGATAGCCGGGTTTTTCATCCGATTAACAAAATCCTCTGGCTTAAGTTTTTTAAATTCTGGCCAGGGTGTCGCCAAAATGCATAGGTCGGCACCACAAATGCACTCATCAATTGAATTGGCATATATAATCGACCCATCCAAAAGCTTTCTGGCGTTTTCCATACCCGCCGGGTCATAAACCATCACTTTTGCCCCTTGGTCCAATAATATCTTGGCCATTTCCACAGGAGCTGAGGCTTCAATAACATCGGTACCTGGCTTATAGGTTAAGCCGAGAATGGCAATATTTATCCCCTTCACTTCCCCAAACTCTTGCTCTACCAAGTGAGCGATTCTAGCAGCTTGATCTTTGTTTACGGCGTCGGTTGCCTGAGATAGCCTAGCTCTACAGCCAAGTTTTTTGGAAAAGGATAGAAATGCTTTATTGTCTCTGGGAAAGCACGGGCCGCCATAGCTAACCGCCCCACACAAATACTTGGTGCCTATCCTTGAATCTGCCCCAAGTGCCTTGGTTACCAAGTCTACATTCCCACCCGGGATGTGCTCACATAATTCAGCTAAAGTATTAGCAAAGCTAATCTTCATGGTGACATAGGCATTAAGAGCAATTTTAGCCAGCTCTGCATTGTCAATTGACATCCGGGCAATATAAGGTTGATTATTGCAGGTAATACGATGAATTTCAGCTAGGATTTCTCCAGCACGAGGGTCTGATTCGCCAATAAGCACCATATCAGGGTTCGTAAAATCACGAATGACACTACCTAAGGCGATGAACTCCGGATTATAGCACAGTCCAAAGTCAACACTGCATTTCTTCCCTGATATCTGCTCGAGTAACGGCTTGATCACGCCTTCAGTAACTCCGGGCAGAACCGTGCTTGTTACCACCACCGTATGGAAAGAATCCTTATCCTTTAGCGCTCTAGCTATATTTTGGACTGCCACTTCAACATATTTTGTGGAAAAACCGCCATCACCCTCACTAGGAGTAGGCACTACAATGAAGGTGACCTCAGAGTTTTCTATGGCATAGTTATAGTCATCTGTAGCCGAGAGGTGCCTCTGACACTTGGCCATTAACCCCCCTAGACCAGGCTCATAGATGGGAGATCTTCCCCTATTGACAGCGTCAATAGTCGCCCGGTTCACATCCACCCCTATAACCTGGTAACCTTTAGAAGAAAAACAGGCCGCAGTGCATAGTCCTAGCTTGCCTATACCTATAACTGAGATTCTATTTAAGGGCATCCGTCTTCCCCCTTATTTTCTACTCGTAAGGTTCCTGCTTTTTCTT
>NZEH01000018.1 GCA_002690375.1 Dehalococcoidales bacterium | reverse complement strand
AATGAACCCTAGCGCCAAGGATTTGCTCCAGGCTGTGGAGCAAGTAGTATCAGATAAGGTTATTATCTTACCTAATAACAAAAACATAGTGCTTGTCGCCGAGCAGGTTAAATCCTTGACTGAGAAAAGCATTAGAGTGGTGCCTACGGAAACAATCCCACAGGGGGTGGCGGCACTTTTAGCCTTTGATTACGAGGCCGACTTTGAAACCAGTGGTAGGCTTATGACAGAGGCCATCTCAACAGTGAGGACTATTGAAATTACTCGGGCGGTGCGTTCTGCCAAGCTGAACGGGCTCAACATTAAAAAGAAACAGCCTATTGGTCTTCTGGATGGCAATCTGGTAGCCGCTGGTAACAAAAGTGTTGATGTCTTAAGTGTTGTCTTATCCAAGGTAGACTTAGACGAAGCTGAGGTAATTACCATATACTATGGAGTGGATACCAAGGAGGCTGAGGCTCAGCAAATTAATGATAGCATTTTAAAAGGACAGCCCAACCTTCAGGTTGAGATAGTTAGAGGCGATCAGCCACACTATAACTATATTGTCTCTATAGAATAGTGTCGTATAGAGGTGGTTTGTTAAGAAACTGAGGTTGATAAACAACCTCACCTAGGAGGCTATAAAATGACAGTCAAGATTATCACTGATAGCACATCTGATATCACCAGTGACCTGGCTCAAGAGCTAGGGATTACCGTGGTGCCCCTAACGGTATCCTTTGGAGATGAATCATTCCTTGACCGGGTGGAAATTACCACTGATGAATTCTATCGCCGTCTAGGTGAGGAAGACATTTTCCCTAAGACAACACAGCCGTCACCCACTGCTTTCTCTGATGCCTTTAGTAAGCTCTCCGAGGAGACTGATGAAATTTTGGTTATTGTCATATCCAGCAAACTCAGCGGCACCTATCAATCGGCAACAACTGCTAAGAGCATGCTAAAGACCAAATGCCGTATTGAGGTAATTGACTCGCTGTCAGTAGCTATGGGCTTGGGGCTGATAGTTATTGCCGCCGCCAAGATAGCCCAGAGCGGGGCTACTCTAGATACGGTTGTGGATGTAGTTAAGAAAACAATCCCCCGCTCATATGTTGTTACAGCCTTTGATACTCTTAAGTACTTGGCTAAGGGTGGGCGGCTTGGCAAGGCACAAGGGTTATTTGGTTCCCTGTTATCCATAAAACCAATACTTACACTAAAGGACGGCGAGATAGCTCCTTTAACCAGGGTACGTTCTAGAGCAGCCGGTGAGGATTATCTTTACAATTTCGTAGCTGGCTTCTCCAATATTGAGGAGCTAGCCGTGGAGCATGCCACCACCCCTGATAGATCCAATGAGCTGGTTGAACGCCTCTGTCCGCACTGCTATTCTAAAGAACGTATATATTGCTCAACAATCAGTCCCGTGCTGGGAACATATGCCGGTCCTAATCTCCTCTCGGTAGCTGTTTTGGAAGCGGAAGGAAATTAGTCTAAACGAGACAAACGGAGACAAGGTCTTGCCATTAGATTTTGCTCCACTGCGTAAAGTTCTTGAGCTTGAGCATGAAAAGGGTTATGCCGATTCAGCAGTAATCGGTGGACTGGATAAATTCCTCAATAGGTGGGCAGCTAAGTCTATTGGGGCAATAACCGACCCCCAATCTTTAAACCACCTTCACAGGCTTCACCTAGTTAATCCTAACTATACCTCTCTCAGCAAAAAACAGCGCCAAGAATGGATTAACGAGATGCTTGGCTTTCTATCTGAGGTTGAGCATTTAGCAGATAAAAACACTGAAGTAAAATTGACTCCGATGATCCATCAACTAGCATCAAGAACAAAGATAAGAGGAACAGCCACTAGTCTTTCTCTGAATTCACCGATTACCATTATAAATGGTATCAGTCAAAACCTGGCGACCAAGTTCGACAAGCTAGGTGTTAGTACAGTTCGGGACTTACTCTATTTCTTTCCCAATCGTCACCTTGACTATAGCCAGCGGAAGTTTATCTCACAGCTTAGTGAGGGTAAAGAGGAGACTATTATTGCCACTGTGTGGGAGGCGCGCGAGGTTAGGCTTGGTGGCCGGCGTTCTACCAAGGCTGTTGTCGGTGATGAGAGCGGTAATGTCGAGGTGGTATGGTTTAATAACCCATACCTAGTCAAGCAATTGGCTGCTAATAAGCGGGTAGTCTTAAGCGGTCGGGTAGTCTTATTTAAGGGGCGCTTGGTATTTGAATCCCCGGAGTGGGAACTGATGGAGGATAGAGAATTAGTGCACACTGGACGTCTGGTTCCCCTCTACCCGCTGACCCAAGGACTCAAGACCCGTCAGGTGAGAAAACTGATGAAAGGAGTTGTTGACCAGTGGGCCCATACGATGGAAGACTATCTGCCACTAGAGTTACAAGAGCGATGCAACCTCTTAGAGTTATCTGAGGCTATTTCTCAAGCCCACTTTCCCCAAGATGAGCAGCTGAAGGACAGGGCACGGGTGCGTCTGGCTTTTGATGAACTCTTTCTCCTGCAGCTTGGTGTATTAAGCAGAAAGCGCCACTGGCAAGATGATCAGCCGGGTAACATATTCAATACCAAGACGCCAGTGATAAATACCTTTCAAAAGTCTTTACCTTTTAAGTTAACCGCAGCACAGCAAAAAGTACTCCAGGAGTTATTAGCTGACCTTGAGAAACCAAGACCAATGTCGCGGCTACTTCAGGGGGAAGTAGGCAGTGGCAAAACAGTGGTGGCTACTATCGCCTTACTCGTGGCGGCGGCTAACGGCTACCAAGGGGCATTTATGGCACCCACCGAGATTCTAGCTGAGCAGCATTTTAGCAATATCTGTCACCTATTGTCCAGAGCGGGACAAGAGGAAGTGGCTGAGGATTACCTGCATAGCCACTCTGGGTTACTACCACGCCTAGTCACCGTAGCCCTACTTATTGGTGATATTAAAGGATCCAGAAAATTGGAGCTCCAGCAGCTTATCTCGGATGGGGATATAGATATTGTTATTGGCACTCATGCTCTTATTCAAAAGGGTGTAGATTTCCGTCGCCTAGGATTAGCAGTAGTTGATGAGCAGCACCGCTTTGGCGTTACACAGCGCTCAAGCCTCAGGCAAAAAGGTTTTAGTCCCCATATATTGGGAATGACGGCAACACCTATACCACGAACACTGGCCCTTACCTTATATGGCGACCTTGACCTTTCAGTGATAGATGAGCTACCGCCAGGGAGACAGGTGATAAAGACAAAGTGGCTTAAACCAGCGCAGAGAGAAAGTGCCTATGCCTTTCTTCGTCGCCAGGTAACTGCCGGCTACCAGGCATTTATTATCTGCCCCTTGGTTGAGGAATCAGAGGCAATTCAGGCTCGGGCGGCTATTGTTGAATATGAGCGTCTATCCCAAGAGGTCTTTCCTGAGCTTAAGCTGGGACTGCTTCATGGGCGTATGTCGGCACTGGAGAAAGACAAAGTTATGCGCCGCTTTCGCTCCGGCGAGTTTAATATACTGGTTTCAACCCCGGTAGTGGAGGTTGGTATTGATGTGCCTAACGCCACGGTTATGCTGATAGAGAGTGCCGACCGCTTTGGTCTATCGCAGTTGCACCAGTTTCGTGGTCGGGTGGGCAGAGGCAAGGAGCAGAGCTACTGCATGTTGCTGGCTGAAAATCCATCAGAGATAGGCAGAGCGCGGCTGAATATATTAGAAAAACTTCAGGATGGCTTTGAATTGGCTGAAGAAGACTTGAAACTGCGGGGTCCAGGAGAGTTCTTTGGTACTCGCCAGAGCGGATTGCCCGACCTACGTATGGCTAAACTCTCCGATGTGGCTCTCTTGGAACTAGCTCGTAGTGAAGCAATAAGGCTCTTTAAAAAAGATAAGACTTTAGAGAAACCCGAACATGCCCTCTTGGCTAAGGAACTGGCTAGAGTGTGGACGACAGAGGCTGGCGAGTGGAGCTAGGGTATGAATAAACGGGAGCACCCCAGTTATCCCCTTGTAACCAACATTGTGCTATAATTAGAGCCACGAAAATGGCTTTTTCTTTGGGTTTAGATATCGGCTCGATAAGAGTCAAGCTAGCGCTTATTGATGATGCTGGTAAGGTTATTCGGCTTGATAGTGAAAAAATAACCTCCAGTCCTACGACAGCGGTCAATTCATTGATTTCTCGGCTGGGTGACGGGGTAAGTCTGGAACAGATTGTCTCGGCTGGTGTCTCTGGCTCAGGTAATGGTATTATTCCCAAAGAGTTCAACTGGGCTTGCTACAGCAGCCCACTGTCAATTGCCGCCGGGCTACTTCACTACCATCCCGATGGTAAAACTATCATTGCTATTGGCGGCCAGAGTTCCTTGGTCATAGGGCTAAAAGATGGCTTGACAAAGCCGTGGCAAGTAGCATCAACTCCCCTTTGTGCCGTCGGTACTGGTCGTTTTCTGGAACAGCAAGCATATCGGCTTGGTATCAGCTTGGAAGACTTTTCCCGTTTGGCACTGGAGTACTCGGGCAGTCCGCCCAGGATTGCCGCCAGATGCAGTGTCTTTGCCAAGACTGACCTTATCCATCTCCAGCAGAAGGGTACACCGCTTAACGCAATGCTATACAGTCTCTGCGAAAGTGTTGCTCGAATGGTGGCCTCTCTCAAGAAAGGAGCATTCCCAGAACCGATCTACTTTGTCGGCGGTGTAGCCGCCAACAAGGCTATAGCTAGATCTCTTGGTGATGTGCTCTCAACTAGGAATGGGCATCGGGCTGAGATAATTATTCCCGAAAATTATCTTTACATTGAAGCTCTGGGATCAGCTTTACTCTCAACCAAGAAGAAGTCGCAGGTAGTTATGTTACCGGAAATACAGGCCCGGCAGAGCCATTTGGAGATGCCCAGCCTTAAAAAGATTACTCATCATTATAGTAGCTCAGGTCATCGCATAAAGGTACCAGCTACTGGCTATCTTGGGGTTGATGTTGGCTCTACGAGCACCAAGGCGGTGATAATTAACTCATCGGGCAGGCTCTTAACCAAAAACTACCTGATGACTGCGGGTAAGCCGGTTGAAGCTGTCAAAGATGTCTTTAGGAACCTGCTTGGGCTTGGAGCTGATAAGGTAAAAATAGCCGGTGTCGGTGTTACCGGTTCCGGTAGATACCTGATAGGCAGCTTCATCGGAGCCGATCTCATAAAGAATGAAATTACAGCACAGACCCGAGCCGCCGCTGAGATAGATGCTGAAGCCGACATCATTGAGATTGGTGGGCAAGATTCCAAGCTGGTCATTAAGAAGAATGGCGTTGTTGTTGATTATCAGATGAATAAGGCATGTGCCGCCGGTACTGGAAGCTTTATTGATGAACTGGCTGAAATGCTTGGTATTTCGGTAAAAAACGGGGATTTCGCTGAGCTAGCATTTAAGGCTCCCTATACCATTGACGTAGGAAGCAAATGCACTGCCTTTAGCGCACAGGCAGTAGCTTTAGCCCAACAGGAAGGTATATCACTGGAAGTGATTACAGCTAGCTTAGCTAGCTCAATCGCCAAGAATTATCTGTCCAAGGTAGTGGGCTCGAGAAAGCTAAGCAATAAGGTAATCCTCACTGGTGCCGTATTCTACAACCAGGCTATTATATCTGCCTTTCATGAGCAACTTGAAGGCAAAACACTAGCAGTAGCTGAGGACAGGGAAGTCAGTGGCGCCATAGGTGCTGCTATTCTAGTAAAAGAGAAGGTGTCAGGTCAAGGCTCAAGTTTCAAAGGATTTAAGGAGGTTATCGACAGCGAATGCGTTCGTTCCACTTTCGCCTGCAAAGCGTGCGAGGACAATTGCACTATTACCCGGATGCGGATGCCCAATGAGAAACCTACGTTCTATGGTAGCCGCTGTGACCGCTTTGACAGTCACCTCAGTCAAGCTAGAAAGGAAACCTCTTTCGACGAACGAGGAAAGATACTCTTTCAGGAATACAAAGAAAATTCCGGCACTGGACCTTCGGTGGGCATTCCTAGAGCCCTATTGTTATATGACTATGCGCCGCTGATTATCGGTTTTCTTAACGCTCTTGGTGCAAGGGTCGTCCTTTCTAGCAAGACCACCAAGGAAATCATAGAGCAAGCAGTAGAGTTAAGCTATAGTGACAGTTGCTTTCCTCTTAAACTCCTCCACGGCCATGCTGCTAAGTTTGGTGACCTTGATTATATCCTCTACCCATGTGCTATCCGTCTAGGCAAAAAAGATGGCAACGAAAACCAGAAGTATGCCTGTCCCTTGGTCCAGGCATCTCCATTTATACTAAGTCAGGCGCTTAACCTGGGAGAACGGCTGTTAACACCCATACTTGACTTTAGCCGAGGCAATGACGATGTAATGAATAGCTTGGCCGATGTCGCCATAAAGATGGGTTTTAGCCGAAGCCAAGGCAAGAAGGCGGCCCAATCTGGTATTTTAGCGCAGCAGAAATTCGAGACGGACAGGGTAGCACTGGGGAGGAAGCTACTAGATCAACTTCATGAAAGTGGAGAGTTGGGAGTGGTTATTTTCTCAAGGTCTTATATGTCGCAGGATTCGGGAGCTAACTTGGGTATAGCCGAAACACTGGCTCAACTGGGGGTGGTGCCGATACCACTTGACTACCTGCCCCTTGATAGCGTAGACCCCAAAGAGTATTCAGATCGCCCCTACTGGCTCTATGAAAGTAAACATATAGCCGGTGCTGCCATAACGGCTCAAGACCAACAACTATATGGGCTGATAGTGACCAATTTCGGTTGTGGCCCTAACTCATTTATGCTTAAAACTGTGGAAGATATCATGGGTGCTAAACCTCTGGGCCAGCTAGAAATCGACGAGCACGCCGCCGAGACGGGTATTGTTACCCGTCTTGAGGCCTTCGTTGACACCATTAAAGGATTTGCTGACTCAGACAAAGGACATATGGTTCGAAGTCAGGATATTTACCGGGGAGCGTCACCACTTAACAATTCAAAAAAGACGCTGCTCATGACTAGGATGGCTCCTCATGTTGAAGTAGTGGCTGCCGCAATGGAGGCCTATGGTACCAGAGTGGTTGTGCTTCCTGAGTCAGACCAGCGCAGTCTCCACTATAGCAACCAGCTGACATCGGGCACAGAATGTCTTCCTTATCGCATAACTCTGGGCGACTTTATGAAGTTCTATTATGATGAAGGGATTCACGATGAAGAATTTGAGGGGTTTATGGCTGGTGCCTACGGTCCATGCCGCTTTGGCAAGTATGCCATAGAACAGGCTAGAGCACTTAAAGAGATAGGTTTTTACCTTCCGATACGGACGGCCGTATCAAACAACGCCTATCGTGACCTGAATCTAGGACAGGATTTTGAGCGCCTCGCTTGGAAGGGTATTGTTGCCATGGACTGTCTGGAAAGACTCGTCTGGCGCACCCGTCCTTACGAAAAACAGCTTGGCTCAGCCGACCAGTTGTTTACCGAGTACACTAGACGGCTGGCAGATTGCATTCGCCGCAAAGACACTATTGACAACATTTTGCGACAGGCAACTAATGAATTTAGCTCTCTAATAGACTCCGAACGGCAGAGAAAACCGCTCGTTGGCATCAATGGCGAAATTTACTTACGCTCTAATAAATTTAGTAATAATGATTTGGTTAGGGTGTGCGAAGAGGCTGGTCTTGAGGTCGTAGTTTCGCCAATGGGAGAATGGTTCCGATACACCTCCCACCGAAGTGTTGAGGACGCCTTAAGGAGCCGAAACATCAAGAAGATTATACGAGGCTATCTAAAGAAGATGGTACAGGAACATGACGAGGGCTCGGTAGCCAACCTCTGCCGGGACCTGCTGGATGAGGAAGAGCCTAGCACAGCGGAGATACTTAAGAGTTCAAGTGAGTATCTTTCCTCTCAATGTGGCAGTGAGGCAGTCCTCAGTATTGGTAGCGGTATCAGGTGGATGCAGAATCCCAAGTTCTCCGGCGCTATATCGGTAATGCCTCACGGCTGTATGCCCGGTGGCATCGTAGCGGCAATGTTGGACAAGTTCAGTACCATCTACCAGAAGCCATGGATAAGTCTTACCTATGATGGTTTCGCCGAGACCAATAATCTTGCCCGTATAAATAATTTTGCCGAAGTTATCAGGTATTGCAGCAAAGAAAATCAGGCAGAGCAATTAGATAGCTCTGTCCTTCTCGGGATCTCAAGTAATAGCCCTATTACCGATTGAAGCATCGGTTAAAAAGACATCAACTAGCAAAGTTATGCTAGTACTAAAGTCCATTCGGATAACAAGACCTGGTTTCTAAGGCCGAAGGCAGCTAATTGACAATGATTTTTCGCTGGAGTAACACAGCAATTTAGATGTTGCTACCAACTTTAGCCATCAGAAATCTGAGACGACGCCGTCTTCGGACATTACTTACCACCATGGGCGTAGCCATAGCTATCGCCTTTACTGTGGGTATCCTCAGCTTTAGTGAGGGGTTGATGGCCTCCTTTGAGGCTTCAATGACCGAGACGGGTATGGATATAATCATTGTTCCTAAGGAAGCCGAGGCCTATCCCTATCCTGATGTAGCTGCCTTTGTTGGCGGTTTCCCCGAGAAATTGATAGGCGAAATCGAACAGGTGGAGAATGTAAAGACGGCTTACCCTGTGTTTACAGCGATACCGATGACTGTCTTCCCAGACAAACCGGGCGCTATTCCCATTATATTTGGGGTTACTCCTGATTTCTTTACCGAGGTAGCACCCTATCTGCAACCACAAGAAGGACGTCACCTTATAGCCGATGACCGATACGTCTTGATAGCCGGCTCTGGAATAGCCCAGGTAGCTAGTCTGGAGTTAGGCAGTCAGATGGAATTCAGAGGCCAACAATTTGAGGTGGTCGGCATTCTTGAGACCAGTGGTGGCCTGGATGATGGTATGCTTTTTGCTCCCTTAAAAAGCTTACAAGAGGTGTATGATGAACAGGGGCAGCTTACCTATGTGCCGGTGAAGGTGGAGGACACTACCAGAGCAGATGAGACCGCCCAGAAGCTCAACGAAAAATGGCCGAGTATCTCAGCCCAAACAGTGGATTCTGTCGTTGATAAACTTGATGATCTGGTGGGTATAGTGAGAACTGCCCACATGGGCTTATCCAGCATTGCCCTCCTCATTGGCATCCTGTTTATCCTTTCCACCATGCTCATGGCAGTCGGCGAAAGGGTGAAAGAGATTGGCACTATGCGAGCCATCGGTAGCCATCGCCACTTCATCTTCCAGTTGGTTGTTACTGAATCACTGATAACCAGCCTTATCGCTGGAGCTATTGGTTGCTTTGGCGGTTATCTCCTGTCCCAAGCGATAACTTTTGTTCTAGCTGAATTTATTGGGCTTACCTACTTCGCTCCTTTGGTCAGCGCTCGTATCTTTGCTATCGGTATGGGCATTGCTCTGTTGGTTGGGGTGCTGGCTGGTCTGTACCCAGCCTGGCGGATATCCAAGATTAATATAGTTCAGGCACTTCACTATGAATGATTTTATTATTGAGACTGAGAAGCTAAGTAAGGTTTTCCATCTAGGCGGTAAAGAAATTAAAGCCGTGGATGGCGTTACCCTGAAGATAATTAAGGGTGAATTTGTTTCTATTATGGGCCCTTCAGGTTCGGGCAAGACCACTCTTCTTCATCTTCTTGGTAGCCTTGACTATCCTAGCAGTGGCACTATCCTGTTTGAAAATCAGGATATCTCTCGATTTAGAGAGCGTCAGCTAGATGATCTCAGGCTACGCCGCATGGGCTTTATCTTCCAGACCTTCAATCTAATGCCCACCTTCACCGCTTTGGAAAACGTGACCTTTCCCATGGAACTTGCCGGAGTCGCCCGTAATGAGCAAATAAGAAGGGCTAAAGAGCTTCTGAATCGGTTGGGTTTGGCTGAGCGGGTGTACCACAAACCCCGTGAGCTTAGTGCCGGCGAAAATCAACGGGTGGCTATCGCTAGAGCCTTGGCTAACAACCCCACCCTGCTGTTGGCTGATGAGCCCACTGGGAATTTGGACTCCAAGACCACACAGGAAATATCTGACCTGTTGAGAAGATTGAGTACAGAATACGGTATAGCCATTATCCTAGTCACCCACGATGCTCTTGTGGCTCAAACAGCCACAAGAAGCCTTGGCATGCTTGATGGCCAGCTTTACTGAATTTCCCCTTGCTTAATGGTTCGGTCTCGTTGTTGATTTTAAGCTCTGCTGGTATTTTATCTATCTCTGGGGTTCAATAATCACTTTGATGGAATTCTGGGCCTCAGTGACAAACTGAAAACCTAACCCTGTCTCAGTTAGTCCTAGACGATGGGTAATCATCTGGCCTGTTGACACAGTACCTGCCCGAATTAGTTCCAGAGCTGTTTGGTAGTCAGCCGGACTGCCGGCATAGGAGGAAGTAAGTGTTATCTCAGTGCGCCAAAAAAGTTCGGTTATGGGAATCGGGATAGTAACACCGGGGTTTGTCGGGGCAAAGAAGAGAATAGTGCCCCCACGCTCCACTGACTTTAGGGCTTGGGCAATGGCAGATGGCGCACCAGTGCACACTATCACCTGGTCAACCAGATAACCATGGTTAAGCTGGCGCAGGCGAGTGGGCAAGTCATCTTCAGCATGAATGGTAGCATCAGCCCCCAATCGCTTGGCTATCTCCAGTCGGTAAGGAGTTATGTCGCTCGCTATCACCTGAGCTGCCCCCAGAGTGCGGGCTAGCTGGATATGCAGAAGCCCGGCAATGCCACTGCCGATGACAAGGACACTTTTCCCTGGCTGCATCTGTGCCAGTCTTTGTCCTCGCAGGACACAGGCCAGTGGTTCAATAAATGTTGCCTCTTCGTAAGATATTTCATCGGGCAGAAGAAACAGCCCACGGTCTACATTGATGGCTGGCAAACGAATATATTCGGCAAAACCACCAGGGTCAAAGTTCGTCTGGCGCAGAGTAGGGCAAACAGTATGATGACCACTCAGGCAGAAGTGACATGTATTGCAGGGGACATGATGAGCCACTGTTACTCGGTCACCCTCTTTATAGTGCTCCACGCTCTTTCCCACCGCCACAATCTGCCCACCAATCTCATGCCCCAATACTAGTGGTGCCCGGTTAAGGCGATACCATTCCATGACATCGCTACCGCAGATGCCACAGGCCTCTACCCGCACCAACACCTCTCCAGAAGCGATTTGCGGGACAGGCATCTCCTCGATCCGTAGATCTCGGTTAGAATACCATATAGCAACACGCATTCTATTTTTGTTCATTTTTTACACTATTGTAGAGCTCTTGAGCCTCCTCTGAGGTCGCATTCTGGTGAACAATGGCACGTATCGCCTTAATCATTGGCACCGGGAAGTCGTTCTGCCAGATATTCCTTCCTAGATTAACCCCGATAGCACCTTTTTGCATACCGTCATAGATAAACTGAAACACCTCAAGTTCGGTATTAACCTGAGGGCCACCAGCCATAATCACTGGAACGGGGCAACCCTTTATCACCTTCTCAAAATCCTGGCACCAGTAAGTCTTCACTACGCGTGCCCCTAATTCGGCAGCAATACGACAGGCTAGCGCTAGATAGCGGGCATCTCGCTTTCCAAGCTCTTTACCGACGGCGGTAACTGCCATTATCGGAATGCCATACTTTTCACCTTTATCAACAAGTTTTGATAGATTAAGTAGCGTTTCTTTTTCGTATTCACTTCCAACAAAGATAGAAAGGCCTACTGCCGAAGCATTAAGGCGAATGGCTTCTTCCATAGAGGTGGTAATGCCTTCGTTAGCCAGATCTTTGCCAACCATACTAGTACCACCTGACACCCTGAGAATAACTGGCTTGGTATTGTCGGGGTCTACTGATGAACGTAACACACCCCTGGTAACAAAGAGCGCATCAGCATAAGGCAGGAGTGGTTCAATTGTTTTACGTGGTTCTTCCAACCTTCTGGTGGGACCTTGAAAGTAGCCATGGTCTACTGGTAAAAACAGAGCGTGCCCGTCAGATTGTATTAGTTGTGCCATACGGTTTGCCATTCCCCATTCCATGTGAGTGACCTCCTTCTTGGGTTTATGGTTTGCTGCCCGGTTATAAAAGAATCAGCCCACCGAGCTTCACCATTATACTATAAGACGCAAGCTAATTTGTCTTTGTTATGTTCACCGCTTTCCTCTGGGCTGTCAAAGAAACAGCAGCGTGAAATGATGGCTGTGGGAGAAAAATCAAATCCTTACTTTACGCTCACCCAGAAAAAGACGGGGCCTATATTATGCTGGGGATTAAAGACTGCCGCGCTAGCTTAGAGCTTTATCTTAAGTATTTTGCCCAAGACGGACCAACTCGGCAAAAGCGTTTGGTTCTCTAACTGCCATATCGGCTAACATCTTGCGATTTACCTCAATACAAGATTTTTTTAAGCTGTTCATAAACTGGCTATAGGTGAGCCCGTGAGCTCTACTGGCGGCATTAATTCGCGAAATCCATAGACGTCTCAGGTCACCCTTTCGCTCTCGGCGGTGGCTATAGGCATAGCTTAATGAATGGAGCANGGACTCATGAGCACGGCGATAAAGGGAATGCCTGGTTGCCCTTTGCCCCTTAGTCATGGCTAGCACCTTCTTGTGTCGCCGGTGTATGTTTACACCCTTCTTTACTCGCAAAACATCTCTCCTATCTAGCCCGTTCCGTAGGGTATAAGTCTTTTTATGCGAACCCTATCATGTGGATGCAGTGGTATGGTCTCGTCAAAAAGCCGTTTTGCCTGCTTCGATTTCTTGCGACGCAGATGGCTCTTGCCCCCTTTGGTACGCATAACTTTTCCGCTGCCAGTAATATGGAAGCGGCTCCGGGCACCTTTGTGTGTTTTAAGTTTTGGCATCCTGACCTTTCTTTGTATCTTCCTTTATTTTAGCTATGTAACCAGCCTGTGGTGACAGGATTAAATGTAACCTTGCTCCCATTCTGGTTGGTTTTCTCTCAACCAAGGCCAATTCTTTTAGTGATTCTAGCATCCTATCCAACAATCGCAAACCAAGCTCCGGATGAGTGTTCTCACGCCCTCGGAACATTATTGTTACCTTAACCTTGTCGCCACCTTCCAAGAACTTCCTTGCTGAGCGTGCTTTAGCTTCAAAATCATGCTCGCCTATCTTGGGGCGTAACCTGACCTCTCGTAGTAGTGAGAGCTTCTGGGTCTTCCTAGCCTCACGTTCCTTCTTGGTCTGTTCATACTTATACTTGCCGTAGTCCATAAGGCGGCATACCGGAGGTATTGCTGTAGCCGCTACTTCAACCAGGTCAAGGTTGTGCTTCTTGGCTATTTCCCGTGCCTGATATAGGGGCATAACGCCTAGCTGTTCTCCCTTTTCCCCCACGAGGCGGACCTCCCTGCCTCTGACCATTTCGTTAACCCGAAGCCTTTTAATTATGTCCCTACTTACCTCCTAGAAGATGGATTACTTAAACATGGACTATAGCATAATCCTTTAAGCTAATCAAATTATAACCCTAATTCCTTTGTCTTGTCTATTATAGCTTGGCAGATAGTTTCTTTAAAACTGTTAAAGGGCAGATTAGCTTGCTGTTTACCATTTAGTAGGCGAACGGAAACGGTTGAGGCAGATGCCTCTTTATCACCAATTATCAGCATATATGGTATCTTAGCAAGTTGCGCCTGCCTGATTTTCTGATTTACCGTTTCTGACTGGTCATCTACTTGGACGCGCACCTTTTCATTTCTCAGTTCCACCTCCAGCTTATGCGCATAGGCCAGATGGCGATCGGCCACTGGTATCACTGCTACCTGAACTGGTGCTAGCCAGACCGGGAAGGCGCCTCCATAGTGCTCAATGAGCGAACTCACAAAGCGCTCCATACTACCCAGCACGGTGCGGTGAACCATAACTACCGAATGCTCCTGGCTGTCTTCGCCAATGTAGGTAACACTAAAGCGCTGCGGTAGGTTAAAATCAACCTGAATAGTAGGTCCCTGCCATGCCCGACCAACAGCATCGGCAAACTTAATATCTATCTTAGGTCCGTAAAAGACACCCTCGCCAGGATCTATATTGTAGTCAATCTTTTGTCGCTCAAGAGCCTGTGCTAGGGTCTCTGTAGCCTTATCCCATATCTCAGTAGTGCCAGTATACTTTTCAGGTCGGGTGGAAAGTAAAACCTTGTAACCAGTAAAACCAAAGGTATCTATCATAAGAATGGCTAGCTCTAAAACGGCGGCTATTTCGTCTTCTAGCTGGTGCAATCGACAGAAAATATGAGCATCGTCCTGGGTAAAGCCCCTGACTCTGGATAGCCCGTGTAGCACTCCGGAGCGCTCATAACGATAGACAGTGCCCAGTTCGGCATAACGCAGTGGTAACTCACGATAACTTCGTAGTTTTGTCTTATACATCAAAATGTGAAAGAGGCAATTCATTGGTTTAATGATATATTCCTCTCCCTCCACCTCCATCGGGCTGTAAAGATAATTGCGGTAAAATTCCCAATGGCCACTGGTTTTCCACAGATCCACCTTGGCAATATGGGGAGTATAGACAATATCGTAGCCTCGCTTAGTATGTTCCTCCTTCCAGAAATCCTCAATAATACGGCGTATAACAGCTCCCTTGGGATGCCAGCAAACCAGCCCGGCACCGGCCTGTTCATGAATACTAAACAGATCGAGCTCCCGCCCCAACCTTCTGTGGTCACGCTTGGCAGCTTCCTCAAGTTTTTTAAGATGCTCCAAAAGCGCCTCTTCAGTATCAAAAGCAATGCCATATATCCGTTGCAGCATGCGGCGGTGCTCATCACCTCGCCAGTAGGCTCCGGCAATACTAAGTAGTTTGAATGCTTTTACTTTTCCGGTAGAAGTAACATGAGGCCCTCGGCACAAATCAATAAATGGGCCCTGTTGGTACAAGCTGACCAACTCATCCGGGATTTCATCAATAAGCTCCAGCTTATAGGGTTGCTCGGCAAACAGCTTTCGTGCTTCTTTTTTGGTTACTTCTTTACTAAGGAAGGGCAAGTCTGAAGCCATTATTTCTTCCATCTTGGCTGAAATAGACGGTAAATCGTCAGGAGTTAGTGGACGGGGAAGGTCAAAATCGTAGTAAAAGCCGTCTGCAATAGGCGGTCCAATGGCAAATTTGGCATCAGGGAAAAAAGTCTGAACCGCCTCAGCCATAACATGAGCCGCTGAATGGCGCATTGTCTCCAGCTTCTTGTCTTCACCTATCTCTGGGTCTTTCTTTTTGACCACTATCAAACCATCTGAAGCCTATTAAAAAACCCCTCACCCCATATGGGAACAAGAGGCGTTAGTCTCGTCAATCCTATACGTATCCCTTAAGTCCCTATTTTACCAGCTACAAGCTATAAGTGCAAACCTCCTCTTGCCAACTTCCACGGATGTCTTAGTCTCTGTTCCTTCACTAGTAGTGGACCATTCGGAACAGTCCCCGAACTCTTATTTGAGAAGAGGCAACTGATTCCGACGTTGCAACAATTGCTTATCGCGGGCTTTGGTTGTTCCTTCGGCTAGACTTTACATGGCGGGGCTTTGCCTTGAGTGTTTGGCAGTTTGCCGATTTTCCACACCACTGACAAATGCACTGCCTCTCATTTAATACCCAAATCTTACCGCACCGACTACAATACCATTGGTGATGGTTGTTGCTGTTATCACCGTTTAACGGTGCTGGTGCTGTTGCCATCGTTACCATCGCTTGACCCCTTATTGAGACTATTTGACATTGTGAGGCAAGCGTTCAAGTTCAGGCTTCAATATTCAATTGTTCAGGTGCGTTTTGTGTGTGTTTCTAGCTTCATTATTTAACAATTAGTCACAAGGTAAAATTCCAAGAACTAGTACGTTTATCATTCCTCCCCCTGAAGTCTGAGGAATGACTGAGTAAATAAATAAAAGCCTCCCAAAATGGGGGGCTTTTATTATCTGTGACTATGCCAACCACACCGGTCAGGAAATTGAATGAAACATCATTTTCGTGATCTCTTTAGTGTCTAAACTCTAATCCTGTGTCATCGGAGGGCTTAAGTCCAACTGACATTTCAGTAAACTATCGCGGTCAGATTCGTTTTCCATTCGAGATCCAAGATAACTAACCAAATCTTCTTGTCTTGGCTGCCCCATGACCATTCGATAAGCCACAACGCTTTCTTCTAAATACTTTAATCGCTCTTCGTCTCGGCTTGAGGGAAGTAGAGGCACATACCGACAAACTTTATAGCCCCGTTCAGATTCATAAATCCAGAATGGGATAATATTAAAGGCAACTGTCCAGGATTTTAAATCAGAC
>NZEH01000017.1 GCA_002690375.1 Dehalococcoidales bacterium | reverse complement strand
GGGAAGTCTGATGTTTCCATGCGAGTAGCAAGGTTCCTTACCATAGGTATTGTGCCGTTGGTGATGGTATTTGCTGTTATAGTGGCTGTTAGAATAATTGCGATGGCCGTCTAGAAAATAGAGGGCGCAACAATAAATAGCATTATATTAGTTAGTCCATGAGATATGGTTACACCGGAAAGTGTCCCTGTCTTTTTTACTGTCCAGCCAAAGAACATCGCAATAGCAAAAACAAAGGCGACATCAGCCCAGGAAAGAAAGCCTACATGCAGAATGGCAAACAGGAAACTGACATAGACTATTCCCCGCCAGTTGCCGAGCGTTTCCACTGCGGTTCGCTGTAGCACTCCACGAAAGATGAGCTCCTCAGTAAACCCTGTAGTAACTAGGAGAATAAATGCCGGCAGCCATAGAGTCTGCCAGTTGAGGTCAGGTACTAGAGGCTCTGGATGTAGGATAAAATACTCCATCACTCCGAACACAATCCCGGTTAGACCAATTGCCAACTGAGTGCGAGACAACTTTATGGTAGCCCCGATATCTTCTCGTTTGTAGCCCATAATCCGGGTGGCCACTAGCGTCGCTGCCAGTAGTGGCGTATAAATAATAGGATACCACAACATCTGGGGAAGGTCGGCTATAGGCATTGTCAGGCTTATTATTCTTACCAAGGGGATCAGTGACAGTGACAGCACCAGCGGCTTTCGCGGTGGAAAGGATGAGTGCACTAATATAGCACTAAATATGAGAACATGGCCCACCATTCCCCACATAGGCGACAAGGCAACGGTGGCCACCTCAGCCATGGTAAGTGCCATAAGATATATTAAAGCTGTTCTCATTTATTTCCTGTATGTGATTCTAAGCTTAGGCACACCCCCGGTTGCTCTTAAACCTTGCTCACAGTATTTTCTTTTTAAGTATGAGTAAATGATAATTTATTCGGTTCCAGATGTCAATGAGGACGCTGTTTGCCAAAAGTAGTTATTAAACAATGATGGCGTGAAGGACATAGCCTACCCCGCAGGCTTATATTTTAGTAGATCTAGTTCTTCATCCCACCTGGTTCAGATATATACAGGCAAATAGGCCATATTATAGCGAGAATATGACATAGACTAGATTCTAATGCATAATATCCGGCAGCAAACGAAATCACTATCCTGATTATATCCTGTAATCAAATACCAACCAGACCGATACGGAAGAGCCAGCACGCTTTTCTTAACGGTAGCCTGATAGGCAGCATCATTAAGACAAGCAAAGTGCTATAATAGGGAGATAGAGTTGAAACCGTAGATTTTCCCGAATGAGGAAACTGGAATTGTTGTTGAAGGGGTATGGCAGGCTTGACGATGGTTAATTTGGATAATCCTCTAATTTACCGACAAATTGATAGAGCAGGGATGCTCAACCATTTACATGAGTTCTCTGAGCAATGCCAGCGGGCGTGGCAAAAAGTTGGGAAGTTTGAGCTGCCCCGAGAATATTCTAAGGTAGATAAGGTTATTATCCTAGGAATGGGCGGTTCTGCTATTGGAGGTGACATAGTACGCCGTCTCGCTTTAGCTGAAAGCAAAGTGCCCGTCTGGATGCATCGAGATTATGGCCTGCCGCCGTTCGTGGATGATAGAACCTTGGTCATTGCCTCAAGTTACTCCGGGAATACCGAGGAAACTCTCTCTGCCTTTACTGAGTCACTAAAAACCCCGGCTAAGAAGCTTGTGCTCACTACAGGTGGTAGGCTTAAAGAGCTAGCTGAAAAGGAAGGCATCCCTGCTTTTGTTATAGATTATAAGGCACCTCCTAGAGCGGCTTTCCCTCACAATTTCATTCCCTTAGTCGGCATTTTCCAAACACTTGGTCTGCTTAGAGACAAATCAGTAAATTTGGGAGAGGCGCTTAAGATTTTAAGAAAGCTATCTAGAGATTTTAGTGAAATCACCCCACTTGTTTCTAATCCAGCAAAGCAATTGGCGACTAAAGTGTGGGGACACGTAGCCGTAATTTATGGCGCTGGCATACTCGGAGGTGTAGCTCAGCGCTGGAAAACACAGTTTAATGAAAACAGCAAGACATGGGCCTTCTTTGAACTTTTCCCTGAACTGAATCATAATTCAGTGCTGGGTTATAAGTTCCCATCTGAGGCAAAGGAAGGTATATTTGTCCTTTTGTTGCGGTCCCCCTTGCTTCATCCCCGGAGCCTACTTCACTATGAGGCTACAGCCAAGCTATTGGCTAAAGCCGGTATCAGTCATGACTTTGTGGAAGCTCCAGGGACAAGTGCCCTAGCTCAGATGCTGAGCCTAGTTTTTCTGGGGGATTATCTCAGCTTCTACCTAGCGATATTAAATAGCATTGATCCAACGCCGATGGAACATATAGACTTCGTTAAGAGATATCTGGCTCAGTTTGCGGCTGCAAGTGACTAAGGTAAAGAAACTCTTATAAAGCAGATAGACAAATATGTGAGATGGCAAGAATCTCCCTTCCGCTGGCTTAAATAGCTTTCTGCATCTATCCACTAAATAGCACAGAAATGGTGATTGACTAATGACTTTTTGCCGCCTGATGGTTTATAATACAATGCATTCATTTCGCCATGAGCAGAGAAAGGCCATGTGCGAGATGCTTGCTATGGAGTATGGATGAGCCTACCCATTTATCATGTCACCAACCTAGGTAACCCACCAAAGGCCAACATAGTAATTTTTACCGACCTAGATGGAACCCTGCTTGACCACCATACCTATTCTTGTGAAGTGGTGATGCCTTTGGTGGCTAGCTTAAATAAGGCAGGGATAACCATTGTTTTTTGTTCCTCAAAGACTCAAGTTGAACAAGAGGTATATCGAAAAAAACTCGGCATTGCTGCTCCGTTTATAGTTGAGGATGGCGGAGCTATATTTATAAGTAATGGTTATTTCCCCTTCTCTTACAAATATCACCGGGTAACTAGTGGCTACCAGGTTATAGAGCTGGGCATACCCTATCGGGAGATACGACGGATATTTAAGGAAATAAGAGAGAAGAATAACATGGCTATTTATGGCTTTGGCGACATGGATACCGCTCAGATAGCCGAGCTCACTGGTTTGAATTTGGCTCAAGCCAAGCTGGCTAAGAAGCGTGAGTATGGGGAGACGCTAAATCTTACCGGTTCTGATCCAGAAATCAGGCTGATTTTAAGCAAAATAGAGGAGTCTGGACTTAAATGGTCTCGGGGAGGCAGATTCTACAGTGTCGGTGGTGGCAGTAATAAGGGTGCGGCAGCCAAGATTCTCATCGGGTTATTTAACCAAAAACTGGGCAGGATTAAAACTATTGGTATTGGTGATAGTTTTAATGATGTGCCGATGTTAGCCGAGGTTGATGTCCCAGTGTTGGTGCAAAAACCGGGTGGCTACTGGGAGAAAATAGAACTGCCTCATCTCTATAGAGTCAATGGAATTGGTCCCCAGGGATGGGTTGAAGCGATAAAGGAGCTGACCGGATTATAATTGAGCCTAAGTTCTTCTACCGTGTACTGCTGTCTGGCGGCTATGGCATGTGTTATGCGGTCAATGATTATTGACAGAAAGGTGATGCTGCTCCCAGCGGTAAAGCTGCGCCTCACCTCAAGGTGTATGAGGACTAGGAACATTTCTATCCCTAGGCCCGTCGTCTCAACCATGGAAGCAACGACTACCATGGCTAGTGCTATCATGGCAAAATCATAGAGACCAAATCTCCGATTAGCACCATCAATGCTGGCATAAACAGGCTTTGCCCGCCATGTGTTCATGGCGGGCAAAGCAATCAGTCATACCAACGCTACCATTAGCACCTAGGGCAACAAGAGGAGGAAGTGCTAAAATTGAGACTATGTTACTGGGCCATATTCATCAACAAAATTCTTGATCTTCGTATAGGCCTCATCAGTAACCCAAGTCGTCCAACGGTCCTCGTATTCCCTCATATACCAGATAGCGGCCATCTCCCAGTTCTCTATTTCGTTTTGCTTGACCCAGGCGGCAGTCTGGTTGACTTGTTCTAGACCTATGACCATCTTTTCCAGCATGGTAACCACGTCAGGTGCAATGTCACGAAGGCCTGACCAGATACCGACAGTTGGGGACACAGCTTCGTAAGCACAGGCGTCATTAATCGGTCGCATGCTGTCGTCATCAACGGCAGCTAGAACCACGTCCCAGACTTCAGCGTTGAACTTTGGCTCTTCCAGGATATACCAGTCGTACATCCCCATAAGGGCGGTGGGTGCCCAGTAGTAGCCGAAGACCGGTTCGCCCTTTATCTGCGCTCCAGCCATGGCTGCTTCCAGAGCTCCGGCAGAAGGTTCTATGATGTTATAGTAGTCGGTCAGCCCGTAAGCCTCCATTTTTATGCTGTTGATTTGCTGGCATTGCCAGCCGATGGGGCAGTTGATGAACAACCCTTTGCTGGGGTCCTCCGGGTCTTGGAACAGCTCCCAGTTGTCCTTCATGTCCTCCACAGTATTGATATTGTATTCCTCATGAACCCACTGGGGTATGGTCCAGAACGAGGGGGCCGGTTCCATACTTATGCCAACATCTTCGATCTCCCCGTTGGCTAGTGCTGGTTCATACCAAGGAAGGTAGTACCACCACCACAGGTCATACCAGATATCAATGTCGCCATCGGCCAAGGAGACCTGGCCAACGGGTACACTCACCGAAATATCTTCCACCGGATAGCCATAGCCTTCCTCGATGATAATTTTGAGCATGGCGTTAGAGAGCCATTGAGTCTCATAGTCTGTTTGAACCGTTTTGATAATGGGTTTTGCTTCTTCTCCTCCTCCTCCGAAGCAGCTACCAGTCAGTATGACCACCATCACCAGTGCTAGTGACAGCGATAGCCACCGTTTCCGCTTAAATTTGAGATTGTTCAAGTTAAGACCTCCTTTTTTTTCTTGGTTTGTTTCATATTTTCCGACGCCAAATTCTTCGCCGGTGAAAATGATTAAGCTATCAATTATATCATTTTCGCCTCCTTTTCGTTTTTTCTAAGGGGCACTGAACGCCCCAATTAGCACTCTATGTAATAGCTCCGGTCTCCCATCTTCTGCCAAATGCCTGGCTGATACGGTCTAGGATGATTGCGGTAAAGACAATACTGGTGCCAGCGATGATGCCCCTACCTACCTCCAGCCGTTGGATACCTGTCCAAACCTCTGCTCCCAGTCCTTGAGCGCCAATCAAGGAGGCAATAACCACCATAGCCAGAGCCATCATCACCGTCTGGTTCATACCGGCTAGGATGGTGGGCAGTGCCAGAGGGATCTGGATTTTGGTTAGCAATTGCCAAGGCGTAGCGCCAAAAGATTTGGATGCCTCCACAACCGAGGTATCCACCTGTCGTATCCCCAAGTTGGTGAAGCGGATGATGGGTGGGATGGAATAGATAACAGTAGCCACCACCGCCGGCGTCATCCCCAGCCCGAAGAGCATTATCGCCGGAATGAGATAGACAAAGCTGGGCATGGTCTGCATGCCGTCCAGCACCGGCCGCAACAGCTCGTCAAAGCGGTTACTTTTGGCAGCGGCAACCCCCATAGGAATTCCCATGAGCACACAGAGCAAAGTTGCCGTCAGGGTGATAGCCAGTGTCAGCATGAGCAGATCAATCAGCCCCATAAGAGCCATAAAAACTAGGAACAGCAGAGCTATCACGCCAAACTTCTTACCAACTACTCGCCAGGCGAGTAACCCGGTGCCAGCAACCACCAGCCACCAGGGGAGCCACTGGAGGAAATCCCGGAAGGGCAGTAGAATAAACAGCACTCCACTCCTGATGCCCTCAAAGAAAGGGCTCCAGTTTATCACCACCCACTCCACTATGTCGTCTATCCATACGATCGCCTCCCACCGAAAGTCCCATTCCTTAGGGTAATCAATAGCGGCGCCGGGCTTGCCATCAGCCGGTACGTTGGCGTAGAGAGCGATCACCGTCAGTATCAGGACAACCAGCACCACCACGCTGATAGCGATTTTCACCGCAGTGGATGATATGACGAGTCTACCTTTTTTTTGCATTCGTGTGTCAATACCTCACAGAACTTATATGCAATGGGTTGTCAGTCGCGCATTTCGAAAATGCCACTATTTCAGGCATCACTGTTCGTTATTGTGGCTGCTACCCAATTGCATAGCCTCGATTAGTACCGGCCTGGTGACTATTCCCAGCAAGCGTTTTTCTTCACCTAATATTGCTAATGGTACGTCATCCTCAGCTACTAAGGACAAGCAATCGTCTAGCCGGGTACTTGCCGGAACGCTTGCCATATCGGTCTGAACTATATCCTTTAGCTGTGTCACCCCTTTCTTCACCGATTCCTCTGCTCGCTCCATTGTTGTGATTCCTTCGAGCCTACCGTTAGCATCAATGACAAAAGCNNTGGNAACCCNTTTCTTCCNCATNTGNTTTATGGCTGNCTCAANNTTCTCTTCNCTATCNACTNATACANGCGGCNNCTCCATNATGNTTTCTACTGGAATNACNTGCCCNCGGGGCACATCCTTGACAAANTCNCTAACATAATNATCNNCAGGNTTNGNTACTATCTCCTGNGGNGTGCCAATTTGNACNATTTCCCCGTCTTTCATAATNGCGACGCGGTCACCCAGCTTCAGNGCCTCAAGNAGGTCGTGAGTGATAAANAGCACTGTCNTCTTCANCNNNGTGCGCATATTGANAAACTCATCCTGCATNTGGCGGCGAATGAGCGGNTCNAGAGCACTGAANGGTTCGTCCATAAGGAGGATGTNCGTACCCACTGCCAGAGCNCGNGCCAGCCCCACTCGCTGCTGCATACCGCCACTGAGTTCGTGTATACGACTCTTTTCCCAGCCCTTCAGTCCTACCAGCTCCAAAGCCTCGGCAGCCGTTTTCTCTCTTTCTTTACCCTTTTGTCCCCGGACTTCCAGACCGAAGGCGACGTTATCGGCTACGGAACGGTGAGGTAGTAGCCCAAAGTGTTGAAATACCATGCTCAATTTTTGGCGGCGAAGCTCTGTGAGCTTTTTGTCATCCATCTGAGCCAGGTCTTCTCCCTCAATCAGTATCGTGCCCTTAGTTGGTTCAATCAGTCGGTTAATACAGCGGATGAGGGTTGATTTCCCACTTCCTGACAGCCCCATAACGACAAAAATCTCATTTTTGCGAACCCCAAACGAGACATCCCTTACCGCTATGACATGCCCGGTCTGTTCTAGGATTTCTTGCTTGGTAACACCATCATTGGCAAGTTCAAGTACACTATCAGGATTAGGCCCAAAGACCTTCCACAGATTTTGACATAAAAACCCCCATTCTTCTTCAACCATTTCTACTCCTGGGAATTTAATACTTTTTAGTTACGAAAATTATTTCCTTGTTTGAACAAAAAGCCTCTACCTGTAAAAATAATCCATGGTTAAATATAGGCGAGAAACTTTAAAAGAGACTAATAGAACTGATATTTTATGGAGGTGAGTGGTAAAAGGCAATAAGGTGTATTTTGGGGGAGTAAATAGGGGTCAATCACTGAACTGTCCGATAAACTACGGTCATCTTCATCAAGCATGTCGATCGCTCTTACCCTTAGACATCGGTAGCAAATTGCAGTATAGGTATAGTATAAGTGATCTTTATACTGATTGTCAACCGCAAAGGAGGGGGTATAAGAGCCTGTTATCGGATGATAGCAGTTCCTAAGGGCGGACAGGCAAGTAGATTCTAAATCTGTGCCCATGTGCTCGGGTCTGAATGAGCGAATATGTCCTCACGAAGAANTGTGAGCCATGGATGAGTCTCCGGAGACTCACTATTTATAGTGAAATAGATTGACACGTTTTTCTTCTTATGATAGTTTTCAAGTGTATTTCAAGCTAGCGCATTTAAAAAGGAGAAAGAAGTGTACTTTGTAAAAAATGAAAAGAAGGGGTATGAAAAGTAAAAAACCAACGGCTCAGCAGAAGACATTTCGTTAGAGTCTCGGGTGCTGTGGCAGCTACCGTTGTTTTGGGTAGGGTTGTCCTGTTATCAACCGTTTGTGGAAGAAATAGTGGTACAGATGTTCCAGCATCAGAAGTTTCTCCCACAACAAATGAGATGAAAGATGGGGTGGGAGATAACATCCTTGTACTGGCCAACCGTAGCGACTCTCCGGTTAAGTTTGATACCATGCGTACAAGCAGTATCGCTCTTCACCATGTCGCCGGNGCGCTGTTCGGCCCTGGCAATTTAGTGATGCGCTCCCGNGGNAACATGTACNTGNNGTCTCCTTACTTGGCTAGAAGCTGGNACTCAAACCCCGATTTCACAGAGTGGACATTCATTCTTCGTCAAGACGTTCTCTGGCATGATGGAACCCCGTTTACGCCTGAAGATGTGAAGTTCTGGTTTGACCTTGCTGTATTCGGTGCAAAAGTCGGGGACAAAGTGCGAGCACCCGCTTATTTTAAGGGCGATCTAGGGGAAATTGAGAAGGTGGAGGTGATTTTGCCAGATCAAGTACGAATCAAATTAAAGATCCCCAACCGTTTCTTTCCTGATGTCCTTGCCAATCCGAGACTCAAGATTGCCCACCCAAAGCATCTGATGGAACCATTACTTTTAAAAGGAGAAGTTAGCGTTGCTCCGTCCGATATTGGGCTGATTGGTTTGGGGCCTTTTATGTTTGATAGTTATGAGCCTGGGAGCATTATTCGGCTCCGTCGTTTCGACCGCTATTTTGAATATGACTCTAAAGCTGATCGCCTGCCATATTTAGATGGTATAGACTACATAATCACCCCTGACCCTATGGCTATGGATATAGCCTTCCGGACAGAGCGGCTGGACGGTACTGCTCGCGGTTTTGGGCACTATCTCACGGAGAAACGCAGGCACGGCTATTTGGAAAGTTTGGGAGATGATGTTTTTTTTGCCCAAATGGAAGGAGGTACATTCCGACTCGCTTTTAATATCCTAAAACCCGGCCCCTGGCAAGATGGGAGAGTTAGAAGGGCAATAGCACTCTGGATTGATAAGCACCTATCTATTCCTGCTGTATTGGGTGG
>NZEH01000016.1 GCA_002690375.1 Dehalococcoidales bacterium | reverse complement strand
CCTGCCGTCCATCACTGCCTTGAAAGCGGCGCGGATAGCCACCTCGGTCTTGCCGTAGCCGACATCTCCGCAGACCAGCCGATCCATTGGCTTGGTCTTCTCCATATCTTCTTTTACTTTCTTTATTGCTTCTATCTGGTCTGTAGTCTCGACATGGGGGAAAGCCGACTCCAGTTCTTGCTGCCAGACAGTATCTGGAGAAAAGGCGAAGCCAGGTACGACCCCGCGGGCGGCGTAAAGAGCCAGTAGTTCCTCGGCGACGTTAACCACCGACTCCTTAACTCTTTGCTTGACTCGTGACCACTCCTGAGTGCCTAGTCGGCTCAACACTGGTGGTCGTTCAGCGGCGCCGACGTAGCGGGTGACGCGGTCAATTTGGTCGGTCGGGACGTAAAGCTTATCACTGGCGGCGTATTCCAGAGTGAGATATTCCTTTTCACCGTTCTCGTTACTCATGGTGGTTACGCCGGCGAATCGGGCAATGCCATGTTCAATATGCACCACGTAGTCGCTGGGCTTAATATTAATATAGAGCTTGTGGTGTGGTACTGGGTATTTCTTGAGTAATCGGCGCTGCTTAATAAAGCCGAAGATTTCGGTGTCGGTGAATAAGCTAGTTTGAGCCATTATCCAGCCTGCAGCCAGTGAACCTTGTAGCAGGGTTAGTGAACCAGGGGGTGGGACTGATTTAATTTCAGTCAGCGGCGGAGCAATGATACCTTCCGCCTCGAGGAGCTCGGACAAACGATTCGCTTGCTGGCTGACAAGGATAAGGCGCTGTGCTTGGACTAGCATCTTCTTGACTTTCTTAATAAACGTTGGTAGTTGCCCCGCATAGTTAGATGCAGGGGTAATACCCAGTTCGTATCCCGGCTCATTATCAAGACCCCAAGCGGTAAGCGTCAGGCGAGGTCGGCTCTTTAAGGCTGGTTCTATCTCTTCCCAGATAAAATAGGGTTTGTGGAAGTTAACCGGTAGTTTACCTTGGCCCACCATCTCCGTCCGTAGTTCGCTGGCTTTGGTGTCTAGATCGTCCATCGCCAGTCGGATACTCTCTGGTTCGTCAAGGAGTAGCTGGCTATTCTGAGGTAGGTAATTTAGTAGGCAGTCGTGGTTAAACAGTTCTGTTTGACCCGGTAATAGGTCTGTCGTCGGGGTAACCATAATGGACGATACAGTTTTCAGAGAGCGTTGGCTGATCGGGTCAAAGAGGCGAATACTCTCCACGGTATCGCCAAAGAATTCGAGTCGGGCTGGTAGGTTACTGTTCGGCGGGTAGATATCGATAATGCCGCCACGGTGACTTATCGTGCCTGGTACTTCCACTAGGTTCTCTAATTGATAACCGATGGTCTGCCATCGATTTAGTAGGTCGAATGGTTTCATCTCTATCCCAACCGTTATCGTGTGGCCAGCGTCGATAAACTGACTCAAGGTGGGTAATTTTTGTGTCAGCGCCGGCGTCGATGAGATAATTAATGGCGGTGGTTCTTCGTCCCGATTAGTCGGGATGTTGGCCAAGGAGGCTAGTACTCGGAGTCTCTCGACTATCGTGGAATTACTTGAGACGATACGCTCATAAGGTAGAGCCTCCGGTTCGGGGAACAGTCTTACCACATTGGGGTTACACCAAGGTAAAATTTGTTCATAGAGCTTCTTGGCATTCTCCGGGTGCGCGGTAACCACGAGCATTGGCTGTCGTTGTCGATAGTAGAGCGACGCGGTGATGTAAGGCTTGGCGGCATTAAGTACAGTTACTCTGACGTCATCACTTTTCTTTTTCAGTTCGTCAATAAGCTGAGGGTAAGCCGGTATCTCTTCAACAAGAGTTAATAGTTGAGTCAGATTGAATGACATTTCTTCTCCAAATACCCTTGGGGCTAGTCGGATTCCGACTAGCCCTTACCAATATAATGTTAACACGGCGCTTGTTATAAGCTCAAATATTACGTTATTGTTGAAAATAGCCTAGCTTGCTATAATAAAATAACTTTAGTTGGATGATTAGATATGGACACAGTCAAAGCGAGAAAACCTAGTCGCGGATCACCATATCACCGTATTGTCGTTAAGCTTGGTACCAGCCTCTTGACTGGCGGTACCATCCATCTTGACGCGGCGGTCATGTCCAACCTTGTCGGCCAGGTGGCTCAGTTACATAAACAAAGTCAGGAAATATTTATCGTCTCTTCAGGAGCTATCGCCGCCGGTCGGTCGAAGCTGGGTTTAACCCGTGGGCGAGAGCGTAAACATCTTGGCATCCCTTTCAAACAGGTGCTGGCTTCGGTGGGACAGAGCCGGCTAATGAATGTCTATGAGCAGTTGTTTGCCAAGCACAGTATTACCGTGGCACAGGCATTATTGACTAGAGCCGACCTGACCGGTCGTGATGGTTATCTCAATGCCCGCGGTACCCTGCTGGCTTTACTCGAATTGAGGGTGCTCTGTATCGTCAATGAAAACGATGTCGTTGCCGTTGATGAGCTTCAGGACACTCGATTTGGTGACAATGATAATCTCTCGGCGATGGTGGCAAACTTAGTCGATGCTGATCTCTTGCTGATTCTTTCTGATATTGCCGGGTTGCATACCGCTGATCCCCACTACCACTCTAATGCCTGTCTTATTTCGCAGGTGGAGCGGATAACTCCGGAGATTGAAAGTCTGGTTACTGGTTCAGTCGGTAATCTGGGGACTGGCGGTATGGTGACTAAGCTCGAGGCGGCCAAGATGGCGACAGCGTCCGGGGTGTCCGTCGTTATCGCCGATGGTCGGGAGCCGGGAGTGATCCCACGTGTGGCCGCTGGGGAGCTCATCGGTACCTATTTCCCGACAGCTACCAGCAAGCTGGAGAGTCGTGAGCGCTGGTTGCTGAGTGGTCTTTCCACTAAAGGTAGGTTGGTGGTAGATTCGGGATGTGCCCGGGCTCTGAAAAGACAGAAGGGAAGTCTACTGGCGGTGGGCGTCGTTGGCGTCGAAGGTGAGTTCGAGCGTGGCGATGTCGTTGAGATTTTTGATGCTGGCGGCTCACAGTTAGGCTGTGGTCTGACGAATTATGGCTCGGCGGATATAGAGCGAATTAAAGGTGCTCAGTCCGGTAAGATTGTTACCGTGCTTGGTTACGATTATGGCGCCGAGGTTCTTCATAGGAACAATCTAGTGGTATTATAAATGCGGCTATATTTCGGCTTGCCTTGGAATGACAAAGATAATGAAAAAGGGAAGGGGATAAAGGTCTGTCCATCGCACAAGGCTTTGATAGGCAAGGGTTATGGTCTATAAGGATCTATTCTTGACTGTCTTCATCTCCGAGTTGTAGTATGAGGAGCATGACAGAGGTAAGCAATCAACCAACGGAATCAGCTATTGAGGAACTGAAGGTTAAGGGGAAGGCGGCCAAGGTAGCTTCTCGGCGCTTGGCTTATCTTTCTACCGATATTAAAAACCAGGCGCTAGCTAATATCGCTGATGATCTGTTGGCCAGAAAGGATAAGCTCCTGGCGGCCAACCAGATTGACTGTACTGAAGCTAAATCTTTAGGGATGAACGAGGCGATGCTCGATCGTTTACTGCTGAACACGAGCCGCCTCGAGGGGATGGCTCGCGATGCGCGGGCAGTGGCCGCCTTGTCTGATCCGGTTGGCGAAGTCTTTGATATGCGTACTTTGCCCAACGGCTTACTCATTGGCCGGAAGCGGGTGCCTCTGGGGGTAATCGGGGCTATTTATGAGAGCCGGCCCAATGTCACTGTGGATATCTCCGTGCTTTGTCTCAAGTCGGGTAATGCTGTTATTCTTCGTGGCGGTCGGGAGACAATCCACTCTAATCGTGCCTTAGCTACCGTCGTTCAAGAGGCGGCGAGTCGAGCTGGGGTGCCTCAGGGAACTGTGCAGTTAGTGGGAAATACGGAGCGGACTCTGGTAAATCATCTACTTAAGATGAATGATGTTATTGATCTGCTGATACCGCGTGGTGGGGTGGAACTGATTAGGTTTGTTGCCCAGAACGCCACCGTGCCGGTGGTTACCGGTGGTATCGGTGTGTGTCACACCTATGTCGATAAACAGGCTGATGTGACTAAGGCCGTGGATATCGTTTTTAACGCTAAGGTACAGCGCCCGATGGTGTGTAATGCCCTAGATACGGTACTGGTTCATGCTGATATCGCCCATGATTTTCTGCCGTTGATGGCAAAGGAACTGGCTAAGGACGGGGTCGAGATGCACTGCGATGAGAGGGCTTTGTCTATTCTAAAGCCACATTCGGGATTGAAGCTCTGTCCGGCAACTGATGCCGATTGGGGTAAGGAGTTTCTGGCGCTTATCGCTGCTGTCAAGGTAGTCGAATCTCTAGATGGGGCGCTGGCACATATTGAGAGCTATGGTTCGGGTCATTCGGAGGCGATTGTCACCGAGGATTACGCAACCGCCATGCACTTTCTTAATGAAGTCGATGCCGCCTGTGTCTATGCTAATGCCAGTACCCGCTTTACTGATGGTGGGCAATTTGGGCTTGGAGCGGAGGTTGGTATCAGTACCCAGAAGATGCACGCCCGTGGTCCGATGGGATTAAAGGAGCTTACCAGCTATAAGTGGATCATCTTTGGTAGTGGGCAGGTAAGACCTTAGGCGGCTACTTGTTTTTTATTACTTCTAGGGCGGATTGTTGGGCATGAAATAATTCCCCAATACCCTTCTCGGCTAAGGAGAGTAGTTGGTTTGTCGTTTCCCTATTGAAAGGCTTACCTTCCGCCGTGCCCTGAAACTCGATTAAACTACCTTTGCCGGTCATGACCACATTGAAGTCGACATCGGCGTTGAAGTCTTCGTCGTAACATAGGTCTAACAGCTGATCGTTGTGGACAACTCCGACGCTGGTGGCAGCGACGGTATCTTCCAGAGGTATGTCGGTAATGACGCCCATATTGGCCAGATTTTGTAGTGCTTGGTATAGGGCGACATAAGCGCCGGTGATGGCTGTCGTTCTGGTGCCGCCGTCAGCTTGGAGTACATCACAATCGACAGTGAGGGTTCTTTCGCCTAGTGCCTCCATATTGATTGCCGCGCGCAGTGAGCGCCCGATGATACGCTGTATTTCTTGATTGCGACCGGAGACCCGACCATGGAAGGAATCGCGATGGGTACGGGTAGTTGTGGCTCGGGGTAGCATGGCGTATTCCGCTGTGACCCAACCCTTGCCTTGACCTTTAAGGAATAATGGGACTCGCTCTTCCACACTAACGGCGCAGAGCACTCGTGTCTTACCCACCTCGATTAGGGCTGAGCCTTCGGCGAACTGTTGGAAGCCTGTGGTTATTTTTACCGGGCGCAACTCATTCCAGGAGCGTCCATCGGCTCTTTTAACCAAGAGTATTCCCTCCTAATTCCTGAATATAGCCAGCATACCATTGATAGATAGTGATGGCAATGAGGTCTAGCTCTGATAGACTCTCGCCAGTGCCTCTTTGAGTCCGGGCACGATTTGGTAGGCATCTATCTCTTTCGGGTCGACCCAGCGAAATTCTTGATGCTCCCAATCAATGCTGATCTTGCCTCGCTCCTCGATATGAAAGAGATAAGGGTGAACTATCCATCTTACCCCAGCCGCCTCATCGTCAACAGCTAGGAATTTGCCTCTTTTTATGAATGTTACCTCTTTGCTGCTCAGTCCGGTCTCCTCTTCTATTTCGGTCAGGGCTTGCTCATCGGGCGACTTCTCTATGTAGCCGCTGACACCAGCCCATCTTCCCTGATAGCTACCCACCCGTTCACTGCGGCGTAATAATAATATTTTGCTATCGGATTCGAGGAAGCAGGTCACTACCGACCGATCAAGAAGACTAGCTATCTACCTCACCTCCCGGTGGTTAAAATTCTAAGCACTTTCCACTATTAAATACGGAACTAATCGTTATTGTTTAAGATTTAGTGCTTCAAAAGGTATTCTTTTAGCCAGTGGAGGGCGGCTTCTGCCGCCCTGCGTTTGTCTTGCTCTCGGTCACCGGTAAAGAAGTACTTTCGGCTGTACGTTCCTGCTAAGTGAGATAGTCCAATGTAAAATAGTCCGACCGGCTTTCCCGGCACTGCCCCACCTGGTCCGGCAATACCGGTATCGGCTAGGCAGATATTAACGTCTAGTGTTTTGCGGCCGCCACGAGCCATTTCCTTGACTACTTGGGCACTGACGGCGCCGTGTTTGATAATAGTTTCAGTCTTTACCCCGACTACCCTAATCTTAGTTTCATTACTGTAGGCGGTTATCGAGCCTTTATAGTACGTAGCACTACCCGGGACATTGGTGAGTAAGTGAGATATTAGACCGCCGGTGGCCGATTCGATCACACCTAGAGTCAGTCTTTTCTTGCGGAGTAGATTGCCGACCTCTTCTTCGATACTATTTATGGCTTTATATCTGACCATTTTTACGTTTGAGTCCTTCGTCGGCGACGTACATACCAGAAGATAACACCGAGTGTCGTTCCCCAAATGGGGAGAAAGAGTAAAATCCAGATGAGGATGGTCACCAGTCCCTGCCCGAAAGTGACCAGAGCGCGGATGGCTGATTTGAGAGCTTCCAGAATACTCCAGCCTGGCGTCACTAATCCTGAGCCCGTGCCCTGCGGCTTGAGTTGGATGCTTATTAGGCTCATAGATGAGGTTCGCTCTAGATATTGTATCTGCCCCTTGATTTGCTCTATTTCACGTCTGATGCGAGATAGAGCGTCATAGATCTTAAGCATATCCTCCGTATTCGTGGCTTTGTCCAAGAGAGCGAGGTATTGCTTCTCAGTTGCCTCGGCATTCTTCAGCCTGGCTCCCAGGTCTGTATATTCCTCGGTTACATCGCGGCTGTTGGTGCTTTCCGATTCCACTCTGATGGCAAGTTTTCTCAACTCGGATAGAGCTGACTGGAATTCTTCGTCTGGCACCCGTACAGTGATGTTGCTACGTATGTTCTGTCCTTCGCCATCGATAAAAGACGAAACGATAAAGCCGCCTAGTCCTTCCGCTAGGTGGATAATCTCATCTCGGGTGTCAACCACATTTTCGACCACGAGGGATATATCCCCGTTACGGACTATTATCCGCTCGTGAGATATTGCTAGTAAAGCTCCGTTTCCAATGGCAACTTCCCTGGAAATAGCGATGACACCTTCTGCACCGGCGAGAGACGCCGGTGCAGAAGGTGTCTTTATCTGGTCGACATCCGATTGCCATGGTGCTTGGCTACAAGCAGTAGGAATGAGTATGGTCACCAGGAGTAATAGTCCAACGATAATCATTAACCTTCTGTTCATCAGTTTCCTTGCTGTTGTGCTGTCTCACCATATACTATATTATTCTGAAGTCGACGCGTCAATGAAAGAAAATGGTTAGTCTGCAGTCAGTCCTAACGGGTAAAATGATGCCAGTAAGATTTCTGCTTGCATCTCAGATCATGAGTGCCTTATAATATCGCAAGGCGAGGCCAGCAAGAGATAATTTTACCTTTAATTTAAACCAAGCGAGTTTATCACGAGCCGGTTCTTTAGCTTTTTGAGAGGCGACGTAGCCAAGTGGTTAAGGCGGCGGTCTGCAAAACCGCTATTCACCGGTTCGAATCCGGTCGTCGCCTCCAGTTAATTAGCCGGGGTGGCGGAATGGCAGACGCAGCGGACTTAAAATTCTAAGCTAAATTGTCAACGAGTGGTTTTACGTTCAAATTAGAACTTTTGTGTCAATTAACAAAACCATGATTTGTAGCTAGAGTAATGTCTGGTGACAAACTGTCCCCAACAATTTAACGCCAAATTAACGCCAACTCTTTAGCTGCGGTTTGAACGTCGCCGTGCACCACACACTATAAAAAAGGGACGGGTGATGACTCCCTTATCTGTGCTTATTCCGCCCGTCTTCTTAGCACCTGCCCGTTCTGTTATCTGTACACTGTGCTTGAACGTCATCCTCGTGATGTCATAAATGAGTTAACGAAACTATCGGGTGCTTATTCTGATGAACGTGAGCCATTCTTGTTCTACTGTCAGAGTTTGATTTCAGATTGCTATGTGATATTAGGAGACTGCGCTAAGGCCCTCAAAGCGTTTCCCAAAGTAACCATCTCCGGAAGGGCGAGTGCACAGATAGACAGTTTACTGAGTTTGAAATTGCATGTGGGAGCTAGAATTGAGGGACACGACCTAATTCCACTGGCAGGACACTGCGGAAGGTTATCCCCGTGCCTGAGCCTTTACCCGCCTAGAATTGCATCCTAGTGCGTCTCTTCTGGTAAAGTCGGCTTTTCGCCCATTAGCTCGGCTCTGAAAATAGCAAGATTTAGACAAGGTTGTCGAACTTTGTTAAGCTGCTGAAGATGCTCTAATAGCGGGATATAGTCCCCAAAATGCTCGTTTTCTAGCTTCAAGGTTATCAATAAAAGCCAACATTCAAGAGTGGATTACTGAGTTGCATCAGAAAAACTTATTAAAACTTAAGATTATTTACTAGGCGGGAAGCATTAGCATCAACCGGAGAAAATGGAACAAATGGAACCCCTAAAAAAAGAGAGGAAACCGCAGCCCGAATTATTAAGGCTATCAGTTACTGGTTTCATATATCCGTAGATACTCTAGCCAGACACCTGAAAGAAGAAAAAAGGCAAGTTTTGCGGAGTTTTTCACGCTCCATAGGGTACAGGGCAAAATAGTTCTCCGGCGTAATATGTTTGAGCTGTTTCGTAGGCATGCGAAGGCTTATAGCCAGCCTCAATAGCAGAGAGTATAAAACTTTACAAATTCGACACTATTAAAAAGAACAAAAGGCAACAATGGCAATGCTAAAAAAGTCAGTAACAAATGTAACACTATTAAAAAAGGAGAAACAGCTACCTTTCTTCTTCCCCAGGTGCATAATTGGAGCACAATGCCCGCGAAACCGTCATAGCTGATATATCACAGCCTTCACGCTGAAGCTGTTTAGCAATGGTCTTTACCCCAATGCCCTCTTTTGAAAGTGCCTCTATTCGGTCAATGGGAATATCCTTATTTAGGTCTGCCACCTTTTGAAGGTAACAAAACCTCTTTAGAGCGTGGTGGTTGCCCGCACTGGACGCACCTTAATTGCCCGGTATTATCTCTCAGGTAATATTTGCACTGACAGGTCATTTCTTTTACCTCTTAACCACGTCCTTTAGTTTTAGTCTATTTGCTTTCAAGATGCCGAATATATACGCTGGACTACAGCCGAGTTCCCTAGCTGCTGCCACTATGTTTTGGTGTGTCTGTAATGCCTCACAAACATTTTTGAGTGGTATATTGAGCGGTTTGCGACCTAGACTATTAACCGCTACCGATTTACCGCAATGCGGACATGGAATTATCACGATTCACCCCTTTGCTTGAGCACTTTATCAAGCCATAACCTGACCGCCTTAAGGTGACGCTCACTAACATTAGGATTAGCTAGTAGCTTCTCAAGGTCAAGGCAAGTCTCGCCCGACTCCAGGTAAATCACGGGGGCACCCTCAGACCGCCATACCTCAATAACCTTTTCAATCGGCATATCCAGGATGGCTTCAGGGTTAGGGGATATACTACCATTGGTTAAGGGTGTTAACGTGTTAACTGTCCCGTTTATGAGGCTAGAATCGTTAACACATTCATTGTTAACTAGGTTAGCCGTGTTAAGCCCCCCTAGCATCGGCAAGCCTTCAACTTCTGGCATAGGCTCACCAGGCGCATAATCAGCGGGGTGATACTTGCGCTGCTCTCGATTAACTAGCCAACCTAGCTTAAGCGCCCTCTTGGCTCGCCGTGACGCCTGCATTATGCCTATATTCAGGTGATTTGCCAGTGTAGTATTGGTGATTCGCTCCCCGTCAGTCCGCCTTGTGTCAAGCGTAATGACGGCTTCAACTAGCTTTCGTATATCGCTGGTGGCTCCGGNACTGGAGTCAATATACATATCGTTAACCAATTCCCGTACCGTCTCATAATCGGCCAGTTCCGCCACAATACGGCCTTCACTGTCAAGCTGCCGCTGGTGGTAGCGAATTAAAGCCACTGCCTTGATTAAAGACATTAAACGGGCAAAGTCCCGTAAAATACGGGGTGCCGAAGCTATATTGCTCATGGCGGCTGAAAGTCCATTCGCAAAGGGAACTATCACTTTGACGGGTGCTTTGAGTTGAAGGTACGCTTGGAAGGCTAACAGTTGAGAGTCTACTGGTTTAATACCCTCAGTCTCAATCGTTGCTTGTGTCGCCAATGCAGCGCTAATCTGTTCTTTTGAATCACCAATTTCGAGGCTAAAGAACCGTGTCATTAGCTGGTCACCTAGTGACCTGGTGCTGGTGGTGATTAGCACAGTCGGCCCTTTTCTGTCTACTTTTTTAGTTGTGAAGTTTCCCGTTTCCCTGTCCCTAATGGTCACCTCATAGTGCAAGTGGTGGTCTTGGAGAAGGTTGCGAATAGCGCTCGCTGCCGGATTATCTTCCCCCGCCGGTAGGCTATCGGCTTCACCAAAAACTAAGGCTTTATGCTCAAGGGGGGCCTCGTCGTAAATCAGGACACGGGGTGAGCCTGCATCAATTATGTGGTAACCCTCAGCCGGCAACAGCTCTCTAATAACGCCTAGCGTGTAGCTCTTACCGCCTGAACTTGGCCCGGTCAATAATAGGTGAACGGGCATAGCACCGGGACGCATTTCTAGCAGCCTTGAAGTAACGGCAAGGTAAGTGATTAGAGCGGGTTTAATATCCCCCCCATAGCCAAGCCCCCGAATTGCGTTCTTTATCATCTCCAGGGGGTCAGTGGCTTCGATAACCGCCTTTGCCTCTTGGTAGAACTGCCGTAGCTGCTCATTGGTATATTGATTCTTTAACTCCTGTCCTGATTCGGCTTTGGCTTTTAATTCCTCTAGCCATGACGGGACACTAATCCCCTGGACATGGGCCTCGCTAACGTCTTTTATCACGTCCGGCGCTCGAATGAAACGCAAGTCAGGGGCGCTATTTAGCACCCGTAAAACAAAGTCTGTAGCTTCTGGCTCTTGCCAGACATACACTTGAAGTCCCTGAAGGTACTCCCCCCAGGACACAGGCCAGATACCCTTACCTGGTGCGCCTAGAGCGGGTATACCGTGAAACCAGCACGTCCAGCAATCGCTTTCACCCTCGACGATTAGCACCCATCCCGCTTTTTTGAATTGTCCTAGCCTGTTTAGTCCGTAGGGCATAGCACGGTCACCCTTGCGCCACTTGAATCGGGAATCGCCTGTTAGAGCTAGGCGGAAGCGGATAGCGGCTTCTGTCCCATCCTCTTGATAATAGGGGATTTTTACCGCAGGCTGCCCGCTATATTTGAAGTCGCTCACCCCTAAACCCTTCAAGTAATCAGACGGTATGAGCTTAGCTTTAGCCAAGGTGTCCAGGTTCACACCGTTAACGCTAGTTAACAAGGGGGGTGTTAACCCTTTTTGAGCGTGTTTTTGGGGAGTGTTAACAGGTTCACAGGCTTTACCACTGGTAATATACCCCCCTATACCATTATCTGAATAAGCGAGGGAATCGAAGGCTAACGCCTCGCATATATCCTCGTAAGTATGCTTTCCGCCTTGACAGGTTACCAGAGCCTTATCGCCGCCGTCCTTTACAGTAAGGTGTCCCGCTGGTGTCTTATGCTCTGGCAATGGGCATGGCGCTGTCCAGTTATCACCGCTTTGCTTAGCACCCGATATCCTGGAGAGAATATCGTTAAAGTCTTTTGGTCTAACCATTGCGCACCTCCGGGTCTGGAATGAGCGTCCTTTTCCGCAGCTCACGGCAAGGCTTACATCGCTTTGGCTCTGATAACCCCTTGCTTTGAAAATAAGCCTGCTCTCCGGCCGTGAAAACAAAGCTCTCTCCACAATCACAGCAATGGAGAACCTTATCCCGGAAGTGTTGTTTTAAGTCAAATGTTTTCAAACTTTCAGCCCTCCCGTCTGCTATTCTTAGTTATTTTCTTTTGGCCTGCCCGCTGAAGCCAAGAGTTCGTCTAATGATTTGCGAGGCACAACAATCCTTTTGCCAAAGCGAATACTCGGTATAATCCCCTGATTCACCAAAGCGTAAGTAGTTGCCCTCGATAGATTGAGTGCTCGCCCTACGTCTGGCCAAACATTTAGAACTAGACTCTCTTTAGTTTCCATATTCTTTACCTCTTCAATCGTAATCTTTACTACCGTGGTGTGGACGCCGCAAAGCACAATGGGGAGTAGGGTCTTTAATTCGTCTCCCGTACCGATTAACTACCTCGCTATATAATGGAAGCCCACTACCCCATTTCTTTCTATTAGCTCGTGTTATCTTTCGATTTTTAGGCATAATTCGCTCCTTTGAATACTTAGGACATCAGGGATTTTCACCCCGGCAACCCTTGTTCTTTTATTCTCTTTTTAATGTTCTATTTATTACTTACTAGTCTCTTGACATATTTTTTTTACTCTTTTAGAATCATTTTAGATGGTGTCATTAAACTAACTAATAAGTGACGACAATGGATTTCTAGGTATGCTGGACTTAGAGAGTTGCCAAGAAGCAGTAAACATCATGGAAGCGATAAAGGGAAAACTAGAGAATACTCCATTTGCTCAGCGTATAGCCCTAGCGGTGCATGATAGCCAGAATCTTAACATGGAGTATTGGAATAACGTTGCTATAAGTGCTCTTGCCCTGAGCACTGCACAACAAACGCCCCTTCAAGTACAGCTAACACCCGACACCTTGCTTACCAGAGAAATATTGGCTTGGATATTGAGCAGGTGGGCTAAGAATATCCGGGCTAAAATATTCGGCTCTGAGGAAAAGCCTTTTGAGAGTTATGACAAGGCGCTAGAATGGGTACTTTCCCAGTCTGAAGAAATAGAGAGGCGAGAAGGAAAGAAACTTGGTCAGCAAGGCGAGCGCTCAAGCGCCTTAACACTGTTTTTGTCCCTTCCCTTTAGCTTGGGGGAACCTGAAAAGGGATATTACCGTATACGTTTCAAAGAGAATTCTAAGATTCACGAGTTCGTTAAGGAAATAAACAAAGCAGTTCGAACTACACGATTGGAAAAGGTTTCTTTGATTACATATATCTTATTGGACGCCAAGCCCTTCGTATTGCCATACGAAATAACAGCAGAAATTAGCGCCTGGGGGACACCGGCCGAAGGTGGGGGCTTCTACTCCCTGCGGAAGGAAAAGGTTACAGTAGACATTTATTCAGATTTGACCTTTAGCGAATGGAAACAGATATATGGGCACATTAAGAAGCTGCTTGGTAACAAGAAGGGAAGGGTATTAGAGCAACGCCACCTAGGGCTATATCACATGGTAGAAGATAAAGGCTGCCCCCCTGTAAAAATGGGAGTGACAGCCTTCTGGAAGGGTGTCCTCAGTGAGTGGAATAAAAATCACAAAAACAATCAATACTCGTCATGGAAGGAAATTCAACGAGCTTATAACCGGGCAATGGAAAGAATTACGTCAAAGCTATTTTCTGACTGGGGCGGACTTGTAGCAAGATTGGAGGGTAAGCCAAAAAAGAGGGGGTAATCCCTTTAAGTCCACCTTATTTCCTAAAGAGAATCCATCTCAATTTATCAACTTTATCAGGAACGTGGGTGAGGTCAAATGCTTCCAGATTAAGATTCTCACCCTGAATACACTCTATCTTGTCAACGTTACCCCCGGCGTTTATAATAGCTTCAAGAGGTCCTGCCATATCCATAGCTGCATTACTAATTCCGTATACAGCTTCTGCTAATTCTTCTCCATCAACGACCCATTTATTTTCACCAATACTTCTATTATACATCCACGTTTTTATTTCATTATATTCAGGCATATCTGCCCAGTGTTTTTCTTCTATTGTTTGCAATTTCACCATGCTTTCCTGAAGGTTTATCAAAACTTCTTCGTCAGTGGTATCCTGCGCCCAAACGCCGAATAAAAATATAGCTACGTCGAGAGCGGGAATTATCTCCTCGGCATAAGCATCAACCAGTGAAGACCCCTTTTCGTCGAACGATGGCCCGCAGGCACTCAAAAGCATAGCTGCCAAAATTACGGATATGATTAAAATGCGCTTCATANTNTTACCGATGCTCATAAATTCCCTCCCTTTCTGGTGATATTAATAACATCATCGGAAACTTCTATTTGCCCCGTTATTCCTTCAGCTTTGAGTGTATCTGTCATATTCCTACTCCACGGAGTTAATAAAGGTCAACACGGGTAATATAAGCCAACTGGTGGGCGCTGTCAACTTCCCTTTTAATGGTGGCTAAACCTAGATTATTGTTGAGGGAGCTTAAAGATGAAGAAAACTTGGTCAGGTTGTGCCTTGGTACCAAAACCCGGTGCTGAACCGCTAACGGAAAGCGCAGTAACAAGTTCCCAGCCCTCATCTCCAAGTTTATTAAGGTCATCTGCCTTTAGCTCTTTAGATTGGAATAAAAGACCCTTTGATTTACCAACCTCTATAACCCTATATTCCCATTTTATGGTTATCCCCTTTCCTCCCTTTTTGATTTATTCCAGCTTCAACCTGTAGCTAGTATTTTGCTAATAATTTGCTAATAATAATTTTCAACAGCCTCTTTTCTAGGCTCAGCGACAGGCTTTGGTGAAACTATATCGTCAAACCTGTTTGCTGCCGCTTCTTGGAGTCCCGGTGTAACGTGAGAATAAGTATCCAAGGTGATAGCAATAGTGGAATGCCCTAATCTTTCCTGAACTATTTTAGGATGTACTCCTTGCTTCAACATTAAAGAGGCGTGAGTATGGGCCACCCACAGCGCCAGGGCCGTGCGCTCTACCCCTCCCGTGGAAACATATAAGCTGATGAACCTCTCCACGTCGGCCAGCAGTCCGCCCAGTTCCTCCTCGAGAGCAGGCTTCCACTCCGGCGCTTCATTAGCTAACCGTTCCAGTTGCTCAAACATACCGCCAGCATCAAACCAGTCTATTACATCGCCCTTTTCTGGCCCTGGCAGGTCTAATACCTTGACGCTTTTTGCGATACCGTAAAGGCTGGCAGCTTTATCTTGGGCAAAGTCATACCCTGGCTTATCGTTATCGGGTAAAACAATAACTTCCGCCCCAGTCAGTACCTTGCTGTATTCGGCTCGCCACTTGTTACGCCCAGCTCCAAACGGTGAAGTGGTGGCTGCTCCCCCTTTCGAGATGATGAGGTCAGCCTTCAACTCCCCTTCAGGTATGTAAATACGCTTGCCTGTCGCTATCCAGTCTGGTATTTCAGGAAGGTGGTACAGGATAGGCTTGTCTTTATGTTCACCCATACCTGAGGCATAATTCCCGTCCTTTTTATGCCATACCTCAAAGGTCTTACTTCCGTTGCCTAAATCAAAACGGCGTATCTGATAAGCCTCTTTACCTTTCTCGCAATCATAACTGAATGAAGCAATTAAGGTCTTTTGTTTCTTAGTCTCTGGCCCGCTACCGTTATCTGAATAGGTTAAACTGTCAAAACCTCATGCTTGACAAAAGTCCTGGTAAGCATGCTTCCCGCCCTGGCAGGTAATAAGCGTCTTGTCTCCAGCATCCTTTAATGTAAGGTGTCTCATTGGTGTCTTATGCCCTGGTAAAGAACATGGTGCTGTCCATTGGTCACCGCTTTGTTTAGCGCCGGGTAGCTTGGATAGTATGTCTTCAAAGCTGCGTGGTCTAGTCATTCCGCACCTTCGGGTCAGGTAGCAGTGTCCTTTTCCTTAATTCTCGACAGGCTTTACAGCGTTTAGGCTCTGATAACCCTTTGCTTTGGAAGTAAGCCTGCTCTCCAGCCGTGAAAACGAAGCTCTGTCCGCAATCGCAGCAATGGAGAACTTTATCCCGGAAGTGTTGTTTTAAGTCAAGTTGTCTCATACTTTCAGCCCTCCCGTCTGCTATTCTTAGCTTTCCTTTGACTTCCCCGCTTCAGCCAGTATCCGCTCCAGGGCAAGGCGTGGGATCAGAATCCTTTTCCCCACTTTGATATGAGGAATTTCGCCGGTGAGCACGCCTTGATACGCTGAATTACGTGACAGGCCTAGCAGCTGAGCCGTTTCCTTTACCGTCAATGTCAGCTTTTCGCTATTCACTTTTCTACCCTCTATTGACAAGTCGTATTTTTTTGTGCTAATCTAGTCACAGATAATATCATTATTACACAAGAAAAATGTCTGTCAAGAGTATAATATATGTATGGAAGGCTGGATAAAAATGGACATACCCACATATTCAGGTAGAGGGCCTAAAGTCCCTAGTATTGTTAAGAACATTATCGGTGAGATATATGTCAAAGACCGTCAGCAGACGGCAAAAGAAATAATGGCTGAAGTCCACAAGTGGTTGAAAGAACACGGAGGGCCACAAAGACCGGGCTGGCCGGGACTAAGCTACATTCAAAAAGTGTTAACTAAATTTCGTGACCCCAAAAGTAAGCTATCCCCAGACCCTGAAGATAGACCCTGGAGTCGAATATCCCTCGCACAATACCCAATACCCCCGGCTGCCTTACCCGTAGTATTGCAGGTGTGGGCACACTCATTAAGAAAAGACAAGCCACTTACCATTAGACAGGCTCTATGGGTAGCACGCCTTAATTGCATATTTAAGGATAATATAGATATGCTCTGGGTAGCCTCTGTGACTTCCAGCTATCACGAGAAGGTACTTAACCTCAATGCTTACCCGGATACAAAGGAAGCGATATCATGGCACTGGGTTGAAGATGCTTATCTTTATGGACAGATAGCAGACGCAAATATCGCCACTGATATAACCAACATGATTCAAGATGAATTAGAGAAGCAGTTTCAAGCAGGGGAAACAAGGAAGGAGGCACAAAATGAGAGGTAGTATTCGAGCTAAAGGTAAGAATAGCTGGCAACTCCAAATCTACACCGGCCCGGGATCGGACGGCAAGCCCCGGCGCCACTTC
>NZEH01000015.1 GCA_002690375.1 Dehalococcoidales bacterium | reverse complement strand
GAAGCAGTAACCGAGGAGAAACCGACTAAACCAAAGGCAAAAAGGACGCGTAAGGTCAAGCCCTTGGTGGCTGAAAAAGCGGAGGTAAAACTGACTGAGGCGGCGGCTGTTGAAGCAGTAACCGAGGAGAAACCGACTAAACCAAAGGCAAAAAGGACGAGGAAAGCTAAACCCTCGACGGCGGTAGAAAAAGAGGAGACAGATGCTACAACCGAAACGGGTGAAATACAGAAAGAGTCATAAAGGACACCGTCGTGGCAAAGCCCAGGTAGGGGCTACGGTTGTCTTCGGTGACTTTGGACTGCAAGCGATAGAGACAGTCTGGCTTACTAGCAGGCAGATTGAGGCGGCACGGCGAGCTATTACTCACCATATTCGTCGCGGTGGTCAGGTGTGGATACGTGTTTTCCCGGATAAGCCGGTGACCAAGAAGGCGGCGGAAACTAGGATGGGTAGTGGTAAGGGAGCCCCAGACCATTGGGTGGCTGTGGCCAAGCGGGGGAGAATGCTGTTTGAATTAGGTGGCGTCAGCTATGAGTTAGCTAAGGAGGCGATGCGCTTGGCTTCGCACAAATTACCTTGTGATACTGAATTTGTAGTTAGGAAAAGCAGTATGGCTACTGGGAGTAATTTAAGTAAAGAAGGAGCTAATGCAGCTTGAAAACTAAGGAAATTAGGGCTCTTGGTGACGAGGAACTCAAAAAGAGGCTGGAGGAGGCTCATAAGGAGCTTTTTGAACTCCGTTTTAAGGCGGCCACTAAACAATTGAAAAACCACCGTGAGCTCCCAATGCTAAAAAAGAACATTGCCTGCTTAAAGACGATAGTACGAGAAAGAGAGTTAGGCATAGGGGTATAGGTCTAGGCTTATGCAGATTAAACGTAAAACTATGGTTGGCTACGTGGTCAGTGACAAGATGGATAAAACTGTGGTTGTCGCTGTGGAAAAAGCTAAGCGCCATCCACTCTATAGAAAGTCTTTTAAGCGAGTGGTTAGGTATAAAGCTCATGATGAAAATAGCAAGTGTAAGCTGGGAGATAAGGTAAGGATTATAGAGACTCGTCCCCTCTCAAGGCAGAAGCAGTGGCGGGTAGCCGAGATAATAATCAAGGGAAAGATAATAGAGGTTAAACCCCAGGAAATAGCTTAAAATTAGCTTGAGGATAAATTAAAATGATTCAAACTTATACCAGACTTAAGGCAGCAGATAATACTGGTGTCAGGCAACTTATGTGCATTAATGTATTGGGTGGTACTAGGAAGAGGTTTGCTAAGATTGGTGATATTATTGTGGTTTCGGTAAAGAAGGCGACCCCAGAGGCGGTGGTCAAGAAGGGGGAGGTGGTTCGGGCGGTTGTCGTTCGTTGTGCCCGACCGTACCGGCGCCCGGATGGCTCTTACATTAAGTTTGATGACAATGCTGCTGTGATTCTTAGTGATAAGAATAATCCTAAGGGGACCCGAATATTTGGACCGGTAGCCAGAGAGCTCCGAGAGAGTAATTTTACCAAGATTATATCGCTGGCGCCTGAAGTTTTGTGAAGAGGGTGAGGTATTAAAAGGGGTGGCAAGTAAAAATGCTAGATAAATGCCCTGGAAGTGGAAATATTAGAATTCCTATCCCTTCTTACAAAGAATGCCCCGAGTGCGGGAAGGAAGTGGAGATATGGAGTGATGAGGTAAGGGCTAAATGCACCAGATGTGGTGCTGCAGTCTTTAGAGAGAATGAGCCTTCCTGTATAGAGTGGTGTAAGTATGCCAAGGAATGTATTGGGGAGGGAAAATACAATCGGTTAATGGAGGCAAAGGTAAAACTCGACTAGCCTAGGTCTTTTAGGGTACTTTTGGCAGCTATGAAAATTAGAAAGAACGATACTGTGTTGGTTATCGCCGGTAAGGATAGAGGGAAGAAGGGCAAGGTCAGACTTTCCTCCCCCAAAAATGAACGGCTACTCGTTGATGGTGCCAATTTCATTAAAAGGCACGCCCGGGCAACCGGTCAGGTTAGGCAAGCCGGTATAATAGAGCGTGAGGCGCCAATCCATATCTCAAACCTTATGTTAGTGTGTAATAAGTGTAGCCGTCCGACGCGGGTTGGTTTTCGCTTTTTGGAGGGCGGCAAGAAGGTTCGCTTCTGTAAATCTTGTCATGAGGTAATTGATTAGATGTCCGCTTTGAGGGAGCGATATAGAAAAGAGGTTGTTCCGGCTATGATGGAGCTTTATGGCTACAAGAACATGATGCGGGTGCCGCGTCTGGAAAAAGTGGTTATAAATATTGGTGTCGGCGAGGCAATTCAAAATGCTAAGGCCTTGGAGGCAGCCCAGATCGATTTGGTAGCTATTTCGGGGCAGTATCCGGTGACTACCCGGGCCAAAAAGTCAATTGCTGCCTTCCATTTGAGAACCGGAATGCCTATCGGCTTAAAGGTAACCATGCGGGGGGAGCGTATGTATGAGTTTCTGTTTAAGCTAGTAAACATTATCCTGCCGCGGATACGGGAGTTTCAGGGGGTCTCCCCAGATTCCTTCGATGGTCGGGGTAACTATACTTTGGGTTTTAAGGAGCAAACCGTCTTTCCCGAGATAGATTATGACAAAATAGATAAGCCTAGGGGACTGGAAGTCTCGGTTGTTACTACCGCTCGAGAGGATGAGGAAGGCAGACATCTATTGACACTACTAGGTATGCCTTTCACTAAGGATTGAGATAGAGATGGCTAAGAAAGCAAAAATCATAAAGTCGCTGCGTCCGGCTAAATATAGAGTAAAGCAGCATAATCGCTGTTATCAGTGTGGCCGGCCTCGTGCCTACATGCGCTCCTTTGGCTTGTGTCGCATTTGTTTTCGGAAGCTGGCTCTTGCCGGGCAGATTCCGGGGGTGAAAAAATCAAGTTGGTAGCTATAGACTTAGGGAGTAGAAGATGAGCGTCTCTGACCCAATAGCTGATATGTTGACCCGAATACGCAACGCTATTATGGCCAGGCACAGTTCGGTGCTAGTTCCGTCCTCGCGGATGAAGCTCTATATTGCCAAAATTCTTAAACAAGAAGGTTTCATCGCTGACTATGAGGTAGTCGGTAGCCGGCCGCACCGGCAAATTAAGGTTGCTCTTAGGTATGATGAGGAAAATCGGCCGCTTATCTTGGGTTTGAAGCGGATAAGTAAGCCTGGGCTGAGGGTATATGTGCCGCGGAAGGAGATGCCTCGTGTGCATGGGGGTCTCGGTATTGCTATTGTGTCTACCGCCAAAGGAGTGATGACTGGTCAGAAAGCCTGGCGTCAGGGAATTGGTGGTGAGCTTTTGTGCTATGTCTGGTAATTAGCATTTGAGGTATTATATATGTCTAGGGTAGGGCGAATGCCAATAACTGTGCCACCGGGGGTGATGGTGGCTATTAAAGAGGGCGGGGTTACTGTAACCGGGCCCAAAGGTGAGCTTCATCGTAGTTTTAACCCTGATATGGCTATGACCCTTAAGGATAATATCCTTGAGGTATCGAGGCCCAGTGATAGTAAGCTGCATTGCTCCTTGCATGGGCTGACACGGAGCCTTCTGGCTAATATGGTGGCCGGAGTGACCCAAGGTTTTGAGAAAAGCCTTGAGATAGTGGGGGTTGGTTATCGAGCGGAGAAGGCAGGGGATAAGTTGATAATTCGGGTTGGCTACTCGCATCTAGTGGAGGTAGCGCCATTACCGGGTGTTTCCTTGGATGTGGAGGGGGCAAGTCGTATCAAGGTTAGTGGGATTTCAAAAGAAGTAGTTGGTCAGATGGCCGCTGAAATTAGGGCTATTCGCCCTCCAGATGCCTATAAGGGCAAGGGTATTAGATATGCCGGTGAGGTAGTTCACCTTAAGCCGGGCAAGGCAGGCAAGGCTATCGGAGAAAGCGCGTAATGGGCAAGGATGGACCAAGAGCGGCACGCTATAGAAGACATGCCAGAGTTAGAGCTAAGGTAGAGGGCATAGCTTTAAGGCCTCGTTTGTGTGTCTTCCGTAGCCTAAACCATATTTACGCCCAGGTTATTGATGATGAGCAAAGTCATACGCTGGCCTCTGCTTCGACTATTGAACAGGAGATAAAGGGTGAGGTTACGAGCAAGAACAAGTCAGCTCAGGCTGAGCTAGTTGGTTCTTTACTAGCCAAGAGGACTTTAAGCATGGGGATAACACAGGTGGTTTTTGACCGTGGTGGCTATAAGTATCACGGCCGGGTTAAAGCTATGGCTGAGGCAGCCCGCAAGCAGGGACTTAAATTCTAAAATGGATGGTTTATAGGATGGCAAAGCAGCCAATAAATAAAATAGATCCGACCGAACTTGTCTTGAATGAAAAGCTGATCTATATCAATCGTGTCTCCAAGGTGGTTAAGGGAGGCAAGCGTATGAGTTTTAGCGCCCTGATGGTGGTTGGCGATGGCAATGGCCATGTTGGCGTTGGTGTTGGCAAGGCTAATGAGGTGCCCTTGGCCATTAGCAAGGCGGGCACTATTGCTAAGAAAAGTTTGATTAAAGTGCGCTTGGCAGGTAATACCATTCCTTATGAGGTGATGGTTAAGTTAGGTGCCGCCAAGGTTCTCTTAAAGCCGGCGTCACCGGGTACTGGCCTCATTGCTGGTGGTAGCGTTCGGGCTGTGGTTGAGGTTGTCGGCATTAAGGATATTCTTACCAAGTCATTGGGTAGTTCAAATAAGGTTAACGTGGCTAAGGCAACGATATTTGCTCTAAGCCAGCTTAGAGATCCAGAGATGGAGTTAGCTAGGCGTAGAGGGAACCTAAAAGGGCAGGAGACGGTGACTGGTGGCTAGGTTTCGTATCACCTGGGTTAAAAGCGGCATTGGCTATGCTGATGACCAGAGGAGAACTCTTAGGGCTCTTGGTTTAAAACGGCTGAACCAGAGTGTTATTCATAATGATTTGCCCTCAATTCGAGGTATGATTATTAAGGTGAGGCATCTAGTTAAGGTGGAGGAAGCAAGTTCGTGAGGCAACATGAATTGGCCCCGGCTCCGGGCTCTAGAAAAAATAGAAAACGGGTGGGTCGCGGTAATGGCAGTGGCCACGGTACCTATTCCGGTAGGGGTAGCAAAGGGCAGAAATCTCGTTCTGGCTACAGGATTAGGCCTGGTTTTGAAGGTGGGCAGCTGCCGTTAATTAAGCGCTTGCCCCGAAAGCGCGGTTTTACTAATATCTTTAAGGTAGAGTACAGTGTTGTCAATATAGCTAGACTTAATGTGTTTGAGGCGGGCAGTGAAGTAACGCCAGAGAGCTTTAGGGCTGCTGGGGTGGTGAAATCATTACGGCAGCCAATCAAGGTTCTGGCTAAGGGCAGTCTTAATCGCCCCCTTGTGGTAAGAGTGAATAAATTCTCGGCGGCAGCCAAAGCCAAAATAGAAACTGCCGGTGGCAAAGCGGAGGAGATTGGCGATGTCGTCAAAGCAGACTAGGCCACGACTGTTGCAGGCAATGCTTGATGCCTTTTCTCTGCCCGACTTAAGGCGTCGAATTCTTACTACCTTCGGTATTTTGGTGGTGTTTCGTCTAGTGGCTCACGTGACTCTTCCCGGGGTGAATGTCCAGGCATTGGACGAGTTATTTAGCTCCAACGCTATGCTGGGTATGTTTGATTTCTTCAGCGGCGGTGCCATGAGAAACTTTTCTGTGGTGGCACTGGGTGTTTATCCCTATATAACAGCTACCATTGTTATGCAGCTAATGACACCCGTTATCCCACGCCTGCAAGCCCTTGCCCGGGAGGGAGAGACTGGTAGGAATAGGATAAATATGATTACTCACTGGCTTACAGTACCTATGGCTGGGTTTGGTGGTTATGGGCAGATAATGCTTCTCCAGCGTGAGGGGGCGGTTGCCAGTGCTGCCCTGCTGTCAACTGTGGCTATGGTTCTGGCAATAGTGGCAGGCACTATGTTTCTTGTCTGGTTGGGTGAGCAGATTACCCAGTATGGTATCGGTAATGGCATATCCATCATAATCTTTGCCGGCATCGTGGCCGGTCTACCTGAAATGCTGGGACGGGGTGTTATGACCGTAGAGCAGGGGCCGCCTTGGGGTTTGATTTTCTTTAGTATTATAGGACTGGCCACTACGGTGATCATAGTCATCTTTACTGAAGCCCACCGCCGTATTCCGGTTCAGTATGCCAAAAGTGTCTTCCGTAGCGGGCGCATGTATCGGCAATCAGGCTCAACATATATTCCACTTAGGGTCAATACAGCCGGTATGATACCTCTTATCTTTGCCATGGCGCTGGTACTGTTCCCAGGTATGGTTGCCAGCTATTTTGCCAATCCAGTTGGGGCGGACCCTAATTTGGCTAATCAGATTGTGAATTTGTTTTCTCCTGATGCCGCTCTACCTATGGGTTTCTTCTACTGGGGTGTATTTTTCTTCATGGTAGTTGGCTTTGCCTTCTTTTATACCATGGTGATTTTTCAACAGCAGGACCTACCCGGTGTTTTGCAGCGACAGGGGGGTTTTGTCCCTGGGATTAGGCCGGGCAAACAGACAGCTAGTTACCTTAATGGTGTTATTAACCATATTACNTGGGCCGGCGCCCTTTTCNTGGCTGGNGTGGCCATNATNCCNTTCATGGCTCGTGAGGTTACCAATGTTCAGATGATTCAGCTTTCTAGCTTTGGCATGCTTATTGTGGTCGGTGTTGTTCTGGATACTATGAAGCAGATGGAGGCGCAGCTGACCATGCGCCGATATGAGGGCTTTATCAAATAGGAGTAGTGGGTGTATGTTATTTTCTTGGGAGCCCCTGGCTCAGGTAAGGGAACTCAGGCGACTAATGTGGCTCGGGAGTTAGGTCTGGTGCATATTGCTTCCGGTAACCTGCTCAGGCAAGCTATAGAGCGAGGTAATGAATTGGGGCTTAAAGTTCAGGCTTATATGGAGAATGGGCTGCTGGTACCTGATGAAATAGCGATACAGCTGGTTTTGGAACGGGTGTCAGCTCCAGATTGCCACAATGGGGTAATTCTTGACGGTTTTCCCAGAAATCTTGAGCAGCTTGAGGCACTGGATAAAGCTCTTAAGCTGCAGAATAAGGCTATAGATTGGGCGGTATACATCAATGTTGCTGAAGAAGAGCTGATAAGGCGTTTGAGCGGGCGCTGGATATGCTCTAACTGTCAGACGCCCTACCATAGCCAGAGCTCTCCACCTAGAGTTCAGAATAGGTGTGACCGCTGCGGCGGCGAGCTTACGAAGCGTCTTGATGACACTGCTGAAACGGTTGGGAAGCGACTTATGGTATATTGTACTGAGACGGCGCCCCTTATTGATTATTATACTCAAAGAGGCAGACTGCTGGAGGTGGATGGTAAGGGGAGTGTAGCTGCGGTGGGCAGTAGAATAATTACTGCTCTCTCGGGTAGAGAGCTAGGAAGCTTAAGTGAGCATAATTATTAAGTCTGAGCGTGAGATTGCTGCTATGCGGCAAGCCGGTAGGATTATAGCGACGGTGATGGAGATGCTTAAGTTACACTTAAGAGCAGGTATGAAAACAAAGGAGTTGGATATTATGGCGGCCGAGGAGATCGAAAAATTGGGGGCTAAAGCTTCCTTTAAGGGGTACCGGGGATTTCCGGCGAGTCTCTGTGTCTCAGTAAATGATGAGATAGTGCACGGCATTCCTGGGGAGCGGGTTTTAAATGATGGTGACATCGTATCTCTTGACTTGGGAGCAATTTATAATGGCTTTCAGGGTGATGCTGCCGTGACGGTGGCAGTAGGAGAAATTAGTCCCCAAGCAAGGAAGCTCCTTAAAACTACTGAAGGTGCCCTTATGGCGGGCATCGCCGCTGCTTATTCGGGGGCAAGATTGGGGGACATTTCAGCCGCCATTCAGCATTATGCTCAAGTCAGGGGATTTTCCGTAGTGCGTGAGTATACTGGCCACGGCATTGGGCAGGAGATGCATGAGGAGCCCCAGGTGCCTAACTTTGGTCGTCTGGGGGAAGGACCGGAGCTAAAGAGAGGCATGGCCCTTGCCCTAGAACCTATGGTAAATGTCGGTAGCTGGCGTACTCGGCTTGGCAGTGACCACTGGGTGGTGTTCACCGCTGATGGCAGTCTTTCGGCACACTTTGAACATACTATTGTGATTACTGATGGTGAGCCGGAGGTACTTACTGTTGCCTAAGAAAGAGGCTATTGAGGTCGAGGGGAAGGTAATTGAGGCGCTACCTAGTGCTACCTTTCGTGTTGAGTTGTCTAACGGGCATAAAGTACTGGCTCATATTTCGGGCAAGATGAGGGTGCACTATATTAGAATCTTACCTGGCGACAGAGTGTTAACTCAGCTGTCTCCCTATGACCTCAGTCGTGGGAGGATTACCTATCGGTTTAAGTAGAGATTGGGTAAAGACAGGTTAAATATATGAAAGTTAAAGCTTCAGTTAAGGTTAGATGTGAAAAATGCAAGATAGTCAAGCGTCAGGGGGTAGTGAGAGTTATCTGTTCTAATCCCAAGCATAAGCAAAGGCAGGGCTAGCGTAAGGAGGCATAAGTGGCACGTATCGCCGGGGTGGATATACCTAAGAAAAAGCCAGTTTGGGTTTCGTTGCAATATATTTATGGTATTGGCTCTACTTTGAGTCAAAAGATACTAGTCCAGACTGGTATTGACCCTGATACCAAGGTGGATAAACTTACTGATGAGGAAGTTGACCGTCTTCGCGAGCTTATTGACCGGGAGTTTAAGGTTGAGGGTGGGCTTAGAAAAGAGGTTAACCTTAACATCAAACGCCTCATGGACATTGGTAGTTACCGTGGTTTGAGACATCGCCGCAACTTGCCGCTTAGAGGGCAACGAACACGAACCAATGCTCGTACTAGGCGTGGTGACAGAAAAACAGTTGCCGGTAGAGGACAGAGGCGCGGCATGACCAAGAAATAGGTTTATATTTAGGGGGTAGCAAATGCCACAAAAGAAACGGACTAAGGCAAAGAAGCGGGAGCGCAAATCTATTCCGTCTGGGAAAGCCTATATCCAGGCCACTTTTAACAATACCCTGGTGACCCTCACCGACCCTGAGGGTAATGTTCTTGCTTGGGCAAGCTCAGGGACCGTAGGCTTTAAGGGCTCACGTAAGGGTACTCCCTATGCGGCGCAACTGGCAGCTAAAGGTGCCGCCCGCAAGGCAATGGAGCATGGACTCAGGCGGGTAGAGGTTTATGTTAAGGGGCCGGGTGGTGGGCGTGAAGCTGCCATTCGCTCGCTACAGAGTACCGGTCTTTATATTACCAGCATTAGGGATGTGACTGCTGCCCCGCATAATGGCTGTCGGCCACCTAAAAGGAGGCGAGTCTAGGAAAATGGCAAGGTATATAGCAGCTGTTTGTCGGTTATGTCGCCGCAGTGGTGACAAGTTGATGCTTAAGGGTAGTAAGTGTATCGCCAAGTGTACGCTAGATAAGCGGCCAAAACCTCCCGGTCCGCCACCACAGCGCCGCCGCCGCATTACTGACTACGGTGGGCAGCTTCGGGAAAAACAAAAGATACGCTATAGCTATGGTGTTTTGGAAAGACAATTTAGACGGTTTTTTGATGAGGCAGAGCGGCAGCCGGGCATTACAGGGGAAAATCTGCTGGTTCTTTTAGAAAAGCGACTTGATAATGTGGTCTATCGTTTAGGTTTCGCTGATTCCAGAGCTCAAGCTCGCCAACTAGTTCAGCATGGGCATATCATACTCAACGGGCGCAAGACCGATATACCCTCTTGTCTGGTCCAAGAGGACGACGTCATTAGCTGGCGTGAGGCGAGTACCAAGACTGAATATTATAAGCAACTGCTTAAGAGTATTGATAGTAAAACCCTTTCCGGCTGGTTGAGCTTGGACAAAGAGAAGCTTGTTGGTCGGGTTTTATCTTTACCTACGCCAGATGATACGGAGATTAAATTTGAGGTGTCAGCTGTTGTTGAGTATTACTCGCGGTAGCTCGGTTGATTAGGAGGTAGAACTTTGTCTGACCTAGCTATACCTAAGATTGAGTGTGTTGAAAGCAAGGGTAACTTTGGGCGCTTTTTGGTTGCCCCCTTGGAGAGGGGGTTTGGTACCACCTTGGGCAATGTTATGCGGCGGGTGTTGCTTGCTTATCTTCCCGGAGCAGCGGTAACCCAAGTTCGGATTGAGGGGCTTTCTCACGAGTTCTCTCCCATTCCCTATGTAAAAGAAGACACTATGGAGTTTCTGCTCAATGTTAAAGCATTGAGGCTAAAACCACTTTCGGCTCAACCAGCGAAGTTGGTGCTTGAGATGCAAGGGGAGAGGCAGGTTCATGCCTCCGATATTCAGCTATCAACTGACTTTGAGATTGTTAATCCTGAGCTTTATCTAGCCACTTTGGATTCGCCTGAAGCCAGACTTTATGTGGAATTTGAGGTTGAGATAGGCATAGGTTACCGGACGGCTGAGTCCAGCGATGATCTACCGGTAGGGACGATTCCGGTGGACGCCCTTTTTGCACCGGTGCGAAAGGTCAATTTTACTATTGAGCCGCTGCATATTGGTCGGGAGACTAGCCAAGAGCGGCTGTATTTGGAAGTCTGGACCGATGGCTCTATATCACCAGAAGCTACCATTATTCAGAGTGCGGATGTTTTGCGTGAGCAATTAATGCCGTTTGTTGATTATGGCCGAGTTTCTCCTATAGATGAGGAGAAGAGATCTCTTCGCGTTGATATTCCTGAGGAGCAATACAATATGACTGTTGAAAAACTAAACCTGTCAGTGCGGGCAATAAATTGCTTAAGACGTGCTAACATCGCTACGATAGGCGAACTCGTTAGTAGGGAAAGGAAGGAGTTGTTGAGCTTGAGGAATTTCGGGCAGAAATCGATTCAGGAGTTAGATGAACGACTTGCGTTAATAGGGCTGTCTTTTTCTCCTGAAGTAGAGGAAATAGCAACCCAGTCGGTGGAAATCAAAGAAGAAAAAGTCGGCTATGTAGCCGGAGATTAGTAAAGCACATAAGAAGTTTGCCCAAAAGCAATCTGGTGGTGAGCGTGATGAGGATGGGTTATAATCTGTTGTTTGACAAGGTGAGGCAAAATGAGGCATAAGGTATCCGGTAGAGGGTTAGGCAGGACATCAAGTCACCGCCGGGCGCTGTATCGTAACTTGGTGACCGACCTCTTGGACTACGAGAAGATTACTACTACTGAGGCTAAGGCTAAGGAAGTACGTGGCCTAGTTGAAAGGATGATAACCCTAGGTAAGGAAGGCGGGCTTAGCTCCCGTCGCCAGGCGTTAGCCTTCATTTTTGACAAGAAAGTGGTTAACAAGGTATTTGATGACTTGGCTCCAAGGTTTGCCGAACGACAGGGCGGCTATACCCGGATGGCCAAACTAGAGCGTCGCTTGGGGGATGGGGCGGCTATGGTTCGACTTGAGTTGGTGAAATGATAGGATTTACCAAAGAGAAGTTATCTATTAGGGATAGATCGCAGGGGCAAAGCCTCTTCATAAATAATCTATCTCCCTATCCTTTGATGCAGAGGGACATAAAGCGTGTTCCCAAGGAAATCGAAGATTTTTCTGAGTGCTTAAAGGGGGTGAGGTTGATAAGCAGTCTCACCAAGATGGTATTGATTGTGGAGTATGACGGCAGTGGCTACTGTGGATCCCAGCTACAGGAAAATCTACCTACCATTCAGGGTGAGATTGAGAAGGCGCTTTTTAAGCTTACTGGTGGCAGGGTCAGGGTGGCAGCTGCTAGCCGAACCGACAGTGGGGTTCATGCTCTAGGGCAGGTGGTCAGTTTCAGGACGAAATCATTACTTACACCCGAGACATTTGCCAGTGGTTTAAACCACTATTTGCCCAAGGATATTGCTGTTAAGGGGGCCTATCGAGTCAGTGATTCTTTTAATGTTAGGCGCCATGCCACAAGCCGTGAGTATAGCTATTATATATTGAATGACCAAGTACGGTCTCCAATAAGAGCCGGTTTTTGCCACCTAGTTACCGGAAAGTTGAACATTTTAGCTATGAATCGGGTGGCTCAGGCTCTAGTTGGCGAGCATGACTTCGCCTCTTTTGCCACTAGTCTGGGAGTGGAGACAAAGAACACACTGCGAAGAGTCTATCAGGCCAAAGTGGAAAAGGACGGAGAACTGGTTGTTTTTAATGTGATGGCTAACTCTTTCTTGCCCCACCAAGTGCGTAACACAGTGGGTGCTCTTATCAGAGTTGGACTGGGGAAGATGACGGCTAGGGAGTTTTATAGTATAATGGAAGCGAAAAAGCCGGCTCTAGCAGGAGCAACTGCTCCTGCCCATGGGCTGTGTCTCATACGGGTAAATTATAACAACCATTTTGGGGAAAATGACAATGAAAACGTATAGTGTTAAGGCTTCCGAGATTAAACGTGAGTGGCATGTTATTGATGCTGGAGGTAAAGTTTTAGGTAGTATAGCTGTTGATGTGGCCAAGTTACTCATGGGCAAGCATAAGCCAATGTTCAGCCGTCATCTGGATACTGGTGACTTTGTCGTCGTTATCAACGCTGATAAGCTGTGTGTTACTGGTAATAAGGTGAAGCAGAAGCTATATTACAGCCACTCAGGGTATCCCGGTGGGTTTAAAAGCGCTAGCTTAGAGAAGATGCTCAAGGCGAAACCCACTTGGGTGGTTGAACATGCCGTCAGGGGTATGTTGCCCGATAATCGCTTGAGGAAGGGCATGATGAAAAAGCTCAAGGTCTATGTTGGTGATGCCCATCCTCATCTGAGTCAGACTAAAGACGGCACCACACCGGCTGGGAATTAGAGAGGGACTATCTTGGCAAAAGAGACCTATTTTTACGGAACAGGCAAGCGTAAGACAGCGATGGCTAAGGTAAGACTGCTACCTGGGGGTGGCTCTATTACTATAAAGGTCCACACCCTTGTAAAAATAAAAAAATTTT
>NZEH01000014.1 GCA_002690375.1 Dehalococcoidales bacterium | reverse complement strand
GTTACCCCACCAACTAGCTAATCAGACGCAAGCCCATCCCTAAGCACCCGAAGGCTTTAATCCTTAACCCTTCAGCGAAGGATCACACGAGGTATTAGCCCCAGTTTCCCGAGGTTATTCCCCACTTAGGGGTAGGTTGCTTACGCGTTACTCACCCGTTCGCCACTACCCTTCATCCCGAAAGATGAAGGACCGTTCGACTTGCATGCATTAGGCACGCCGCCAGCGTTTATCCTGAGCCGGGATCAAACTCTCCAAAAAAAAACTTTTTGCGTTTGAACCTTCCTTCCGCTATCCAGTTGTTAAGGTACAAAATGCTGCCGAGGCAGCACCTAGAAGATATCATACTCTCTTTTTTTTGTCAACTTGTTCCTCGCCTGGCAAACATACATTAATTGACAGCCATGCTGAAAACTCGGTAAACTAACCATAATCGATAAGCCCCTAGGGAGAGATACTCTTGCCAGCTATTGAAGACATCGGTCATGAGCTAGCTGAAGCACTCAAAGTGTATGACGCCGATCATATTGAGGCTCACCTTGAGAGGAGTGATTCTAGCCACATCACCTACCGTGGCCAAGCACTGGAGTCCATCGGCAGAACCACTGCCATTGGTGGCAATATACGAGTTTTATCAAGAGGTGGCTGGGGGTTTACTAGCTTTAATGACATTAATGACCTTCCGAGTCGGATAGAGTTAGCCCTCAAACAAGCTAAATATGCCGGTAATGAAAAGAGCAAGCTCGCTCCTGTAGCCTCAATGGTTGAGAAAGTGGCAGCCGAGGCAGACAATAACCCAGTGGTCATACCATTAGCCGAAAAGAAACAGCTACTGGATGAATACAACGCGCTTATCTGGCAAACACCAAAGCTTAAGACCTCGGTCATCGGCTACGGGGATAGCTACAAGAAAACAATCTTTGCCAGTTCATCAGGGAGCTATATTGAGCAGGAGAGGGCCGATATTGGCCTGCGGCTGACGGCGGTTGCCACTTCTAGTAACGAAGTGCAACAGGCGAACTTAAGCTTGGGTTCAAGCGGTAATTTCAGCCAAATTAAGGGCCTTCACCAGCAAATTCAAGAGATGGCACAGCACTCAGTAGAGCTATTATCGGCACCACTGGTAAAAGGAGGCGAATATACCGTAGTTTTAGACCCCACCTTGGCTGGGGTATTTGTTCATGAAGCTTTTGGGCATCTATCTGAATCTGACTTTGTTTATGAAAACCCAATGCTACATGAGATTATGACTCTGGGTAAAGAATTTGGTAATGCTGAGCTTAACATCATTGACAGCGCCATTCTGCCAGACCTGCGCGGCAGTTACAAATACGACGATGAAGGCGTGCCAGCCAGCAAAACCTATCTTATCAGGGAAGGCAAGTTAGTCGGCCGGCTTCACTCCAGAGAAACGGCAGGCAAAATGAATGAAAAACCTACCGGCAATGCCAGAACAGTTAACTACCGCTATCCACCTATTGTCCGCATGACTAATACATACATTGAACCAAATTCGGTCTCTCTTGATGATATGCTGGCCGACATCAAGGAAGGTGTATATGTCAAGGGCTGGTATGGTGGCACTACCAGTATGGAGATGTTTACCTTCTCTTCGGGTGAAGCCTATATGATACGAGATGGGAAGATTGCTGAGATGCTGCGACCGGTAGTGCTTAGCGGCAATGTATTTACCACCCTAAAGAACATAGATGCCATTGGTAACGACATAGAGATGAACCAAGGCGGTGGCTGTGGCAAGGGAGAACAAGCACCCCTGCCGGTGTCTAATGGCAGCCCTCATATCCGAATTCGTAAGTGTCTCGTCGGAGGCAAATAGATGGAGAATATTCTAGCCCAAGCCAAAAAGATAGCTGACGGTGCTGAGGTATTCATCGTTTCTTCTGAAGCGACCCCGGTCCAGTTTGAAGCCAACCGCTTAAAGCACATCCAAAGCAAACAAAGCCATACTGTGGCGCTACGCATTATTAAGGAGGGCAAGATTGGCTACGGCGTTACCACTGACCCAGCCGATAGCCAGCGACTAGTTGATATGGCACTGGCAACAGCCGAGTTCGGTATGCCAGCAGGGTTTGAGCTCCCCGCTTCGACCGCTTATCCCAAGACTAAAACATATGACCGGAAGATCGAGTCGATATCTCTAAAAGAAATGATTAAACTGGGAGAGGAACTGATAGCCACTGTGAGGGGCCACACCCCAGATATCGTCTGTGAGGCTGAGGTGACCAAGAATGTTATCTCAGTTAGTATTATAAACTCCTGCGGAGGTGAAGTAAACTACAAAAAAAGCATTTTTAACCTAGGCATTAGTGGCAGCCTCATCGGCGAGAACGACATGCTCTTTGTTGGTGAAGGTGAAAGCTCATGCCATCCCCTGCTTGAAACCAAGGCAATAACTGATGTGGTGATCAATCAACTAGAGTGGGCTAAAAACCGAGCCTCAGTACAAAGCCAGAGCCTGCCAGTAATCTTTACTCCAAATGGGGTAGCCAGCGCCTTAATAGCCCCCTTGATGGCGGCCTTTAATGGCAAGATAGTTCTTGAGGGGGCCTCACCTATAGGAAATAGACTCGGTGAGCAAGTCTTCAACCAAGACCTATGTCTCTGGGACGATACAACTATAGCCTACCGCCCTGGAAGCCGCCCCTGCGATGATGAAGGAGTCCCCAGCCGACACACACCCCTTATTGAGGCCGGAACTGTAGCCAACTTCCTCTATGACTTAAGGACAGCTGCTCTAGCTGGCACCAAGAGCACCGGCAATGGCAGCCGAGCCGGCGGTGGACTGCCTAGCCCATCACCAGGCACATTTATTATCCATGCAGGCCGTACCACCTTTAATGAAATGGTAAGCGACATAAAGGAAGGGCTGGTTATTGAATACCTGATGGGCGCCGGACAGGGTAACATTCTGGGCGGTGATTTCAGTGGCAATGTATTGTTGGGCTATAAAGTAGAAAATGGTAAAATAATAGGCAGAGTCAAGGATACTATGGTTTCAGGCAATGTTTATCAGGTTCTTAAAGATATTACAGCTATTGGCAGTGATGCTAAGTGGGTTGGTGGTTTTCTCTATACCCCGTCTCTTTACTGTCCAAGCCTTTCGGTAGCAAGTAAGAGGTAAGCCATTTGTCAGGGGCGCTAAAGAGGGACGAAGCTCCTTTAAGAAATCTTCCACTTCCAACGAAGAAGGGGGAGGGAAAGGGATGGGGTTACCTATAACCAATAACAAAGAGAGGAGAACTTAAAGATTAAAGATTCAGTAAAGCTTTATGCCAGACCAAAGCTTAATGCACCCAATATGCTGGCGACCTGGCCAGGCATCAGCAATGTGGCTATGATAGTAGCCAGCTATCTACTGAAAAAACTGGACTTTAAGGATCTGGCTGAAGTCCGAGCAGCCGATTTTTTTGACCCCATCGGCGTACTGGTTAAAGACAACGTGGTGGAGGCGCCACAGTTCCCCGAGAGCAAGTTCTACTACTGGAAGATTAAAGGCGGTGCCAGTGACCTAATTCTGTTCACTGGTGAGGCTCAACCCGCCACCAAGGGCTATGAAATGGCTAACTGTGTCATTGATGTCGGACTAAGGTTTGGGGTCAAACGGATATATACCTGCGCCGCCGCCCTGACCCGCATCCACCACACCGAACAACCCAAGGTCTGGGGAGTAGGTACTAACCAGAATATGGCTGAGGAACTGGAAAGATATGATTTAGTACAAAGGGGTAACCTCCAAATTTCGGGACTTAATGGACTGCTTCTAGGTGTCGCCAAAGAAAGGGATATTGATGGTATTTGTCTGCTTGGGGAAGTGCCGACATATGCCGCCCGATTACAGAACCCGATGGCTGCCTTGGCAATAATAAATACCCTAACCAAGCTAATAGGCATTAGCATTGATACCAATGAGCTAGAGCAGCTAGCCGGGGAGACAAGACAGAGAATGAAGCAGATAGCGGCTGAGGTTATGGAGGAGTATATTGACTTCTTTACCGAGCCTATCTGGGAACGTGGCGAGGATGAGGAAGCAGATGGATAGAGCTAAAGAAAACATCAAGCTATACTCAGTCACCACAGTGAAGCAATCCACCAAGCAGTTGAGCCCCCATCTTTTAAGAGTTTAGATTATGGAGTCCCAGATGATTAACGGCAGTAAGGTTAGGCTATGTGATAAGAGCCTAGCCAATGCCCCCAATGACTATGCCTGGAAAACAGACCCGGAACTGACACGGCTTGATGCCGCTCCACTACTAAACATCGGTTTCACAGAGTATCAACTAAGCTACGCCAATGAACTACATCATCTCCCACTGGCCAAGTACCAGTTTGCTATTTTAACCCTAGACGGCGAGCACATCGGCAACTGCGCCTACTATGATATCAGTAAAAGTAAAGGCGAAGCCGAGCTAGGCCTCATGATTGGCAACCGCAATTACTGGGATAGGGGTTATGGCACCGATGCCGTAACTACCATGGTAAGCCATATTTTCGATAAGACAAACCTTAAGCGAATCTACTTAAAGACTCTAAAGTCTAACCAACGGGCTCAGAAGTGCTTTAAAAAATGCGGTTTTACTCCATACGGACACCGGGGCTCAGGCAGATATAGATTTATGCTTATGGAACTACATCGCACGACGTGGCAGCAAAATACGGTTAGCCAGAGGGATCCCCCTTGACATATTGTCTAGGGTGGGGTGGGGTAGAGTTGCTAAGCTAGTGACTGAAGGTTAGAGCGAATAAAGGAAAGGAAATTCGATATTATGGCAAAGAGAACTGTCACAGATCTGGATAACCTGTCAATGGACATAAAGGCAGACAAAATCGGAATAGTCAATCTTAATGATGGGGAAGATACTTCCCTCTGGAACCAAGCCCAGAAACTGCTACCGGGAGCAAAGTCAGTGATTGTATTAGCTATGGAACTATTTTCTGAGGCAGTTAACCAAGCGACCTCAAAGGCCGTGATTGGAGACCTGGCCCTCCGAGATCTCTACCGGAGCAATACCGATATGGTAAATGGTTATCTTAACTGGGAGGGCTATAAAATGGTGAAATCGCTACATGCTCAGGGTTTCAAGGGGCTACTACTGCCTGCCGATGCCGGCCCCTATGATAGCCGACTCCTAGAGGGGGCCCTCTCTTACAGACATGCAGCTGAAACGGCAGGACTGGGTATTATCGGCTGGCACGGCTTACTTATTACACCCGAATATGGCCCCAGAGTAAGATTGGCATGCATTCTCACCGATACCATTTTTGCCAGTTCAACACCACTTAACATAGAAAACCCCTGTTTCAAATGCGGCGGTAACTGTATTAAAATATGCCCAGTCAAGGCTATCAGCAAACCTCAAGTCGAAGAGGCCTACCACCTAGATAAATACTTCTGCTGCAGCTACTATACCGCTTCAGGAATGTGCGCAGAGTGTCTGAAGGCTTGTCCTGTCGGCCAAGACTCTCCCTAATCTGAAAGAACTATTCAAACTATAAGCCCCCAGATGGCAAGATAACAACGGCAGTACCGGTGACTGTCTTCTCCCCCTTCGGATTCTCAGTCCATATATTACAGACGACAAGATGCTCCTTACCTTCAACATATTTTTTAGCTACTGTTGCCTTGCAGATAAGGGTTTCACTAGGAAAATTCATCCCCCGATAGGTCAAAGTTAGGTTCTTAAGCTTACCCTGCTCTCCTATCCAGTCAGTCATCATCTGCCCCAGGAAACAGCCGACCAGCTGACCATGGACAACAACGCCAGGCAAACCCCGACTTTGAGCAAAGTCTTTATCATAATGAATGGGGTTGTAGTCACCGGAGGCTCCAGCCCACATCACCAGCTGTTGGGCGGTAGGCTGCTTGACCAGAGTAGTGAGTTCAGCACCCACATCTACATCTTCATAAGATACCTTTATTTTCATACTCAACCCACCCAAACTAATAGATTATGGCCCTTTGGCGACATTTAGCCACCACCTCTTGTTCCTGATTTTTATAGGTTATATCAAAGGTAATAAAGGTTGTCTTACCTGCCTTACCTTCACGCTGGCGAACAGCGGCAATCTCGGTGGTTACCGTTATAACATCTCCGTGGCTAACTGGGTGGTAGTAATCAAGCTCGGTACTGCCGTGAAGCACGGTCTGAGATGGGTTTTGGCTCAATCGGTACACAATTTGGTCAAAGCCAAGAGTCAATATAAAAGTTGGCGGGGCAATGACAGCGCCAAAAGTACTTTTCGCGGCATACTCATCATCCTGCCATAGGGGATTGGGGTCACCTATCGCCTGGGCGAAGCGCTGGAGCATTCCTTTCTCAATCTCATATACCAATGGCTCAAGATTAGCCCCGATTTTACTCTTTAACTCCTCTATACTCAGGCCACCATCAGTCATCAGTACACCTTGTTGGCTAAAACTTAAGTCACAGGCTTAAGAGAAGTCTATATTGCTTTTGCCAGCACTGTCAAGGAAGCAGGTGTTAGAGATTATCTATAAACCTCACCTCCCTCAAATCCCCCTCTCCCGCATTAAATCCATCTCGCTCTCCCTTTAAAAAAGAGATAAATTTACCCCTTTTGGCAATGGATTCGCCCCTCTTTAACTCCTCTTGGTTCACAACTTCAAAAGTTTTCAGCTTTGACAGCTAACTCGGGCTAAGAAAAGCCTCGTGCTGACGGATTTAAGGAGTATGCTATAATAAGCTGGAAACCGATGAAAGTTATTGAATGGCTCGATGAGCGGGTAAGAATCATTGACCAGACCAGATTGCCCCAGGAAGAAGTATATCTGGAGCTTACGAGCTATCAAGATATGGCCTCAGCCATCACAGAACTCAAAATCAGGGGGGCTCCAGCAATTGGGGTAGCTGGTGGCTATGGAATGGTTTTAGGTGCCTTAAAACTTGAATCTAGGGACAGAGATGAATTCCTAAAAGAGCTACAAAGCATTAGCCAGAGCCTTGCCAGTACTAGACCCACCGCCAGAAACCTGTTTCAGGTTATTGAGCGGATGAATAGGGTAGCTGAAGCTGGAAAAGATGCAGAGCAGATCAAGAAAGCACTGGTCAATGAAGCGGCTAAGGTCCACGCCGAAGCGGCTGAGGCAGATAAGAAGTTAAGCCAGCTTGGCGCCGAGCTAATCGGGGATGGCTTTAGCATCCTAACCCACTGTAACACCGGCCCATTGGCTACTGCTGGCTATGGCACCGCTCTGGGGATAATTAAATGGGCACATGGCCAAGGTAAAAATATAAAGGTGTTTGCCACCGAGACACGCCCCTTGTGCCAAGGAGCCAGACTTACCGCCTGGGAGCTAAAGAGAGCTAATATACCTTTTAAGCTCATTACCGACTCCATGGTTGGCTACTTTATGTGCCAGGCCAAGATTAACTGCATTATCGTCGGCGCCGATAGGATTGCCGGAAATGGTGATACAGCCAATAAGATTGGCACCTACACCCTGTCGGTGCTGTCTAAAGAACATTTCGTCCCATTCTATATCGCCGCTCCGACGACCACTATTGACCCCAAACTTTCTACAGGAGATGAGATACCCATTGAAGAGAGAAGCCCGGAAGAGATTACCCATATTCACGGCGTAAGAGTTGCCCCCGAGGGTGTTGAGGTTTTAAACCCCGCCTTTGATGTTACTCCGCACCAACACATCACCGCTATAATTACCGAAAAGGGTATAATAAGAGAGCCGTATGGGGAGGGGATTAGGGGAGTTACGAATAAGGAGGCAACGTAATGTCGCAGGCTAAAATAGGGGTGATTGGTGGGACGGGGCTTTATAATGTTGAGGGGTTAACTGACATTGAAAAAGTTTCCCTTGACACCCCATTCGGTAAGCCGAGTGATACTATTACCATCGGTACACTAGAGAGACAAAGAGTCGCTTTCCTGCCCCGCCACGGACGAGGGCACATTATCTCCCCTACTGAAATACCACAAAGAGCCAATATCTATGCCTTAAAATCGTTGGGGGTGGAGCATATTATCGCCATTAATTCGGTGGGCAGTTTTAAGTCGGAAATTAAACCCGGTGACCTCCTTATACCCGACCAACTAATTGACCGCACCCGCCAACGGATAAATACCTTTTTTGGCAACGGCATCGTCGCCCATATTCAGTTTGCTCAGCCCTTCTGCCCAAACCTAAGTAAAATCATGTACCTCTCAGCCAGAGAAGCCGGAGCCAGTGTTCATCCCAAAGGCACATATGTGGTTATGGAGGGGCCTGCCTTCTCCACTCAGGCTGAGTCACGGCTTCACCGCTCGTGGGGAGCGGATGTTATCGGCATGACGGCACTGCCGGAAGCCAAACTAGCACGGGAAGCCGAAATCTGTTACTCTATAGTTGCCTGCTCAACTGACTATGACAGCTGGCATGAAACAGAGGAGCCAGTATCTGTAGATGCTATTCTAAGTACCATGCGCCAGAATATGGAAATGTCCAAAAAAATCATCAGCCTGGCAGTAAGTAGGATGCCACCAGAGCGGGACTGCGACTGTGCCACGGCTCTTATGGGGGCTATTGTTACCGCCCCAGAGCTTGTGCCACCAGAGCAAAAGAAAAAGCTAGACCTTCTGATAGGTAAGTATTTAACCAAAGGGAATAGTTAACCTACTATGCCGGATGTAAGATTTGGTTGTTTGCCAACCATGATTGGCAGTTTGCCCCACACCAACCCAAACGAAGCATGCTCTTTAGTTGCTAATTATTTTAAGGACATCCCTGCTTGGCCCCAACTACCCAAACGCTCCTTTGAGGAAAACATGTGCGCCCAATTCAGCCAGGGTTTCCCAGCGGTTATTATTAAAGATGAGCGTATCTATATAGACCGCTCCCAAGACTGGAATATGCCGTTGGAGGACATCTATACTGCCTATCTGGAAAATAATGTTGACAAATATGCTATCAGTCCTGAGTATGCCGCCGGTCTGCATAATTTTCTTTCTCTAGGAGAACTGACACCGCTGGCAATTAAAGGACAGATAACCGGACCCATTAGCTGGGGACTCACAGTTACCGATGATAGCGGGCGAGCTATACTCTATGATGACATGCTAGCCGATGCTGCCGCTAAACTACTAAAGCTTAAGGCCAGCTGGCAAGAAAAAACGCTGAATAAAATCTCTAAAAACACCATCATTTTCGTTGATGAGCCGGCTATGTCCTCTTATGGCTCAGCCTTTTTCTCTCTATCGCAGGAGAAGGTTAGCAGCCTTCTGGAAGAGGTCCTAGGCGGCATTAAACGGCTAAAAGGAGTCCACTGCTGTGGCAACACTGATTGGTCAGTGCTGCTTGGTAGCAGTACTGATATTATCAGCTTTGATACCTACAACTATGCCGAGTCACTAACCCTCTACCCGGCCGAGGTAAAAAGATTCCTTAGCCGAAATGGAGCTATCGCCTGGGGAATTGTACCCAATGATGAAAAGCAACTGGTTGGGGAAACAGCCTCAAGCCTTCAAGACCGCCTGGAGGAGGCAATGGCCCCCTTTACCAGAAATGGAATCCCATTTAAGCAGCTGATTGAGCAAGGGCTTTTAACCCCCAGCTGCGGATTGGCATCTCTCACCGAGGAAGCCGCTATCCGAGTCCTAGAACTACTAGCTGAGCTATCCCTGAACATAAGAAAGCGCTATCTGTAGAAGTCGGTTGTTTATCAACCTGAAGAGTAGCCCATAGCTAAACGAGCCAATGAAACAAGTCTATCTCTTGACCGGCAAAGCGGGAACGGGGAAAACCAGCCTCATTAAGCAGGTAGTGCCTGAGATACTAGGCAAAGCCGGTGGCTTCTACACTGAGGAAATACGAAGTCAGGGGATAAGAAAAGGCTTTAGACTGGTTACTCTAGATGGACAGAGCGCCATACTAGCCCATGTTAAGAGCCAAAGCCGATACCGGGTAGGTAAATACGGGGTTGATATTGATAGTCTGGACCAAGTGGGAGTTCCGGCTCTCCTCAAGGCAACCGAGCAGTGTGATTTGGTAGTTATTGATGAAATCGGCAAGATGGAGCTATGTTCATATAGCTTCAGAAAGGCTGTTCTAGGGATAATTGGCAGTGGTAAAAAGCTTCTGGGGACCATCATGTTCAGCCCCAATCCGTGGGCTGACGCCATCAAACGCCGGCCACAAGTGGAGTTAGTGCCAGTAACCGGCTCTAACTCCCATCAGGTGCTTGAAGGAGTAAAACGTTGGCTAAAAGCTTAGGATTTTGGTCAAAGGTAGTCCGCCAGATTCGGAGGAGTTAGCATGCGTCGGCTGCGAATCGGTATGGCTCAAATTAATAGTACTGTTGGAGACTTCAAAGGTAACACAAAGAAAATTCTAGAAGTTGTGAAAGAGGCCAGGTCTTTAAGTATTGATCTCCTAACCTTTCCTGAGCTTGCCATCTGCGGTTATCCGCCAGAGGATCTCTTGTTTAAGCCACAGTTCATCCAAGAGAACCTACGAGCTTTGGATAAAGTGGTCGATGGCTCTTTGGGACTTACCATCATCATTGGCTTTGTTGATAAAAAAGATGATCTCTATAACGCGGCGGCAGTAATTCACGATGGCAAACTTGTTAGCATCTATCATAAAATATACCTACCGAACTACGGCGTCTTTGATGAGAACCGCTACTTCCGAGCTGGAAACGAATGCCCAGTGTATATCATCGCNGGAGTTGGTGTCGGCATCAATATCTGTGAGGACATCTGGTATGAGGCAGGACCAGCTAACGCCCAAGCCTATTCTGGGGCTGAGGTCATAGTTAACATAAGTGCCTCACCATATCATTTCGGCAAAGGAACTATGAGGGAGAAAATGCTGGCGCCACGTGCCTCGGACAATATCGCCATCCTCGCTTATAACAATCTGGTGGGAGGGCAAGACGAATTGGTTTTTGATGGTCACAGCATGATAATGAATGAGAAAGGACAACTGATAACCAGGGGCAAACAGTTTGAAGAAGATCTAATAGTTGCCGACCTTGATGTAGAGCCTGTCTCTCACACGCGTCGTAACGACCCAAGATGGAGAAATAGGACACCACTTTTAGAGAAGCCAGGATGGCGTGAAACCAAATTGGTGGTAACCGAAGTTCCGTCAGCTAGTCCGAAACCACCATTACCCGAAAAAAAGCTTCAGGTGCACAGTCTTTCCGGGGAGGTTTATGATGCACTGGTGCTAGGCACACGAGACTATGTCCTCAAAAATAGTTTTAAGAACGTGCTGATAGGTCTTTCTGGAGGAGTTGATTCCAGTTTGGTGGCAGCTATTGCTGTTGATGCCCTAGGCAGTTCAAATGTGGTCGGGGTGGCAATGCCTTCCAGATACTCTTCGCCTAGCAGTATCTCAGATGCCGAACTTCTATCCCAGAGCCTAGGCATCAGACTAATAACCATCCCCATTGAGAAGGCTTTTCAGGCTTACCTAGAAATGCTAGCTAAGACTTTTGAAGGTACCGAGCCCAATGTAGCCGAGGAAAACATCCAAGCTCGTATCAGAGGTAACATCCTCATGGCATTATCTAACAAGTTTGGCTGGCTCGTTCTCCCCACCGGTAACAAGAGTGAAATGGCCACCGGCTACAGCACCTTATATGGTGATATGGCCGGCGGCTTTGCTGTGATAAAAGATGTGCCCAAAACCATGGTCTACGAGCTCACTAGATACCGAAATTCATTAGCTGGTTATGACCTAATAGCATCCACTATCATAGATAAGGCACCCTCGGCTGAGTTAAGGCCGGGGCAAAAAGATAGTGACACCCTACCTTCGTATGACTTGCTTGATCCTGTCTTAAAGGCCTACGTCGAAGAAGATAAAAGTGTTGAGCAGATTATTGCTAGTGGCACCGATGAACAAGTGGTTAAGCAAGCTGCACGTTTGGTAGACACAAGCGAGTATAAACGCCGCCAAGCGTCTCCAGGAGTTAAGATAACTCCCAGAGCATTCGGCCGAGACAGAAGGTTACCTATCACAAATAGGTTCAAAGGGTGGTAGTCATAAGCTCAAAATGAGGCAAAAAGTATCCTATATGAAGGTAGCTCAGTAATTACAAATGCCTCCTTTAGCAAAGCTGATGAGCGGCTTAGGGCTAAAAGGCTGGATGAAGAGGCAGAGACTTATTTCTTATTCTAGAGTGCACTCTGAAAGAAGAACTTACCCGTAAGCGCTTGGACTACCGGCTAAAAGCAGTCACAATACCGAACGAACACTGAGAAATATATAAGCCGCAGAAAACTTTCAGCCGGTAGTAGAAATACTACCCCCCACTCGTGTTATAATTGATACTTCACGGCCGGCTGATAAGAGTTTAAGATAAGTTTTGGATAGGATTAGCTAAAAAATAATGGAAGGTCTATAATAAGAAGTAATGGGGAGCCTAAGATGGGCTGCGNCCATCTTCCATAACTCTTCTCCCTCTCCTTTGAAGGAAAGGGGGAATAAGGGGGTAGGTAGATAGAAAAACAATATGATATTAAAGACCTGTCATTGGCTGAAGCCGGCAGAGCGCGGATAGCATGGGCCGGTCGGGAGATGCCTGTACTAGCGTTGATTAAGGAGAGGTTTGCTNCCGAGAAGCCTTTTGAGGCTATCCGAATCTCAGCCTGCCTACACATTACCACCGAAACAGCTAACCTAGCTCTTACGCTGAANGAGGGGGGTGCTGATGCTATTCTGTGTGCCTCCAACCCATTAAGCACCCAAGATGATGTCGCCGCCGCCCTAGTGGCATACGGCATCCCGACCAATGCCATCAAGGGGGAGGACGAAGTAACCTACTATAAGCACATAAATACTGTCCTGGACTATAAGCCACAACTTACCGTAGATGACGGTGCTGACCTAGTTAGCATCCTTCATAGCAAGCGAAGCGAGCTAATCAAAAATGTTATTGGTGGCACCGAGGAAACTACTACTGGTGTTATCCGACTACGCAGCCTAGAAAGAGACGGCAAACTAAGATACCCCATAATTGCCGTAAATGATGCTCAAACCAAGTACCTGTTTGACAACCGCTATGGCACCGGGCAAAGCACTATTGATGGTATTACCCGAGCGACCAATATACTATGGGCAGGTAAAAAAGTAGTCGTTTGCGGCTATGGCTGGTGCGGGCACGGTATAGCCCTAAGAGCCAGAGGGCTGGGTTCCCAAGTGATTATCACTGAGGTGGAGCCAGTGCGTGCTTTAGAAGCAATGATGGACGGACTTCAAGTCATGCCGCTGCTAGAAGCCGCCAGGGAGGGCGATATCTTCATTACCATTAGTGGTGATAAGCATGTCATTACCAAGTCCCATCTAGAGGTAATGAAGGACGGAGCTATCCTAGCTAACAGCGGGCATTTTAATGTTGAAATAGATATTCCGGCCCTAGAAAGTATGGCTCAAGCCAAACGGCGCTTGCGATCCTTTATTGATGACTATACCCTACAAGATGGTCGTCACCTTTATCTACTGGGCGAGGGGAGATTAATCAATCTGGCAGCGGCTGAAGGCCACCCGGCCAGTGTCATGGATATGAGCTTTGCCAACCAGGCATTGTGCCTGGAGTATATGGCTAAAAACAGGGAAAGCCTCAAAGCTAAGGTCTACCCAGTACCTCAAGAGATTGATAAACGAGTGGCAGAGCTAAAACTCAGCTCCATGGGTATTGAGATTGACACTCTTACCGCAGAGCAAAAAAAATACCTATCTAGCTGGCAAGAAGGAACCTAAGGCTGGTAGGACGGCACCGCTGATACGAGGCATTAGGCGGGGACAGCTCACCAACTGGGAATACGAAACTCAAGGAGGCCAAATGACCAATAGTTTTATGAACTCAGCCAAATACATGCTTACTTCAGAATCAGTTACTGAAGGGCATCCGGATAAGATCTGCGATCAGGTATCAGATGCCGTTCTGGATGCTGTCCTTGCGCAGGATCCTTATGGCCGGGTTGCCTGTGAGGTGGCAACAACGACCGGATTAGTAATGGTTTTGGGAGAAGTCACTACCAGTTGCTACATTGATATTCCTAAAATAGTGCGAGGAGTAGTTGAAGATATAGGCTATAATTCACCCACGTATGGATTCGATTATCAGTCTTGTGGGGTGCTTGATGGTATTAAGGAGCAATCTACTGATATTGATATGGGTGTAAGTAAATCACAGGAGATCAAGGGAGAATCATCTGCTGATGAGCTTGATAAGATTGGCGCTGGAGACCAAGGGATGATGTTTGGTTTCGCGTGTAATGAAACGTCGGAGCTCATGCCCTTACCGATATCACTCGCACACAAGCTGTGCCAACGTCTGGCTCAGATAAGAAAGACCAAAGCTCTATCTTACTTACGGCCGGACGGAAAATCACAGGTAACCGTTGAGTATAATAAAGGTATACCAAGGCGCGTTACCAACGTAGTTATTGCAGCTCAGCATGATGATGATGTCAGTCACGAACAAATGAAGAAGGATATTATTGAACAGGTAATTAAAGTAGTTGTTCCAGCCTCATTGATAGATGATACAACCACATATTACGTTAATGCTACTGGTCGGTTTGTTATTGGGGGGCCGGTATCTGATACTGGTTTCACTGGTCGCAAGATATTAGTTGATACCTATGGTGGCATTGCCCGCCACGGCGGTGGTGCCTTCTCAGGAAAAGATCCGACCAAGGTCGACCGCTCGGCAACGTATGCTGCCCGGTATATTGCTAAGAATATGGTGGCTGCTGGACTAGCCGAGCGTGTGGAAATTCAACTCTCCTATGTTATTGGAGTCGCCCATCCGCTTTCTGTCTCTGTTGAAACCTTCGGCACAGGTAAAGTCGACAATGAGATCTTACTTGGTTTNATTAATAAACACTTTGACCTGAGACCTGGAGCCATTATTCGGGATTTTGACCTACGTCGTCCCATCTTCAGACAGACAGCTGCTTATGGACACTTCGGCAGAGATGACCTTGANCTGCCTTGGGAAAAGACAGACAAAGCCGAAATATTAAGGAAAGAGGCACTGGGTAAATAGGAATTAAAAGGTGGTTCTAGAGGGGGATGAGGTAGATAGAAAATCCCATTAAATTCGGCACTGATGGCTGGCGGGGCATTATCGCCCAAGATTTCACCTTTGATAATGTGCGTATCTGCACCCAAGCGGTAGCCGACTATCTTAAACAAACNGGNCTAGCCAGCCGCGGGCTAATTATCGGCTATGACACTCGCTTTGCCTCCGAAGACTTTGCCCAGACGGCGGCTGAAGTAGCTTCCGGCAACGGGATAAAGGTATACCTGACTCCCAAGGCTACCCCAACACCGGTCGTTAGCTATGGGGTTCAATATAAAAAGGCTGGCGGGGCTATTGTTATTACTGCCAGCCACAACCCACCCCAATGGAATGGTTTCAAGTATAAATCCGAGACCGGTGCCAGCGCGCCAACTGAAGTTATCGCTGTACTGGAGAAGAACATCACCCAAATTTTCACCACCGGCAAAATAACCCAAATGCCATTGGCTAAGAGCGTAAAGCAAGGGCTAGTAGAATACCTTGATTTAGCTCCAATTTATTTACAGCATGTAGCTAACCTCATTGACCTCGACAAGCTACGCAAAGCCAAGCTCAAGATAGTGGTTGATACTATGTATGGTACCGCCGCTGGCTACTTTAAGACACTTTTAAGCAACGGTTCAGGCGAGCTAATAGAGATAAACAGCGAGCGCAACCCTCTTTTCCCGGGGATGAAACAGCCTGAGCCGATTGACGCTAACCTAGGAAGACTAAAAGCTACGGTTAGAGATGAAAAGGACAGCGTTGGCATTGCTACTGATGGTGACGCTGACCGCCTTGGCATCATAGATGAAAAAGGAAACTTCCTAACCCAGCTTCAAGTCTTTACCCTACTTGCCCTTTATATGCTTGAAGTACGCGGTGAGCGAGGTGCTATCGTCAAGACAGTAAATACCAGCAGCATGCTATATCGCCTAGGTGAAATATTCAACATACCGGTTTATGAAACGCCTGTGGGCTTTAAATATATTGCCCCAATCATGCTTTCTAAAAACGCTCTCATTGGCGGAGAAGAAAGTGGTGGCTATGGCTTCCGTGGTCATCTACCGGAGCGTGATGGCATTCTAGCTGGGCTTTACTTCCTTGACCTGATGGTCAAGACCAGTAAAACCCCATCCCAACTTCTCGAGTACCTATTCAGCAAAGTAGGGCCCCATCACTATAACCGCATGGATATAGAATTCTCTGAGCCTGAGCGCCAGCAGATAACCAGTCGCCTCAAGGATAGTTCCCCCCAGTCCCTTGATGGAGTAAATGGGGTAAAAAAGGATACCTTTGACGGCTTCCGCTTTACCCTACCCGATACTAGCTGGCTGCTAATCAGATTTTCGGGCACTGAACCGCTGTTTAGAATCTATGCCGAAAGCGATAGCCCTGCTCGAGTGGAAAGACTACTTGAACTGGGCAAAGAACTAGCCGGGGTGTGAGAAGATCACCCAAGGTCCACCCAAAACCTCTACCGTTTGGTATATTGAGGTGCTTTGCGGGCACGTTTTAAGCCGGGCTTCTTTCTCTCTTTAATCCGAGAGTCCCGAGTAAGTAGTCCGTTCTGGCGTAGCGCCGCCCTGAGCTTCTCATCTGACTTTAGCAGGGCTCGGCTAATGCCATGAGCAATAGCATCACACTGTCCCGAAATACCACCACCAACCACCTTAACCACAGCATCATACCTACCGACAGTATCAGTTACCAGAAACGGCTCCATGACTGTTTGGCGATGAGCAAGGCGATTGAATACCTCATCATAGGGAGCATTATTTACAGTGATAGTGCCATCACCAGATATGAGCCTTACCTTAGCCATCGCTGTCTTACGTTTGCCTGTTCCGTAAAAATAGGTCTCTTTTGCCAAGATAGTCCCTCTCTAGTTCCCAGCCGGTGTGGTGCCGACTTTAGTTTGACTCAGATGAGGATGGGCATCACCAACATAGACCTTGAGCTTTTTCATCATGCCCTTCCTCAAGCGATTATCGGGCAACATACCCCTGACGGCATGTTCAACCACCCAAGTGGGTTTCGCCTTGAGCATCTTCTCTAAGCTAGCGCTTTTAAACCCACCGGGATACCCTGAGTGGCTGTAATATAGCTTCTGCTTCACCTTATTACCAGTAACACACAGCTTATCAGCGTTGATAACGACGACAAAGTCACCAGTATCCAGATGACGGCTGAACATTGGCTTATGCTTGCCCATGAGTAACTTGGCCACATCAACAGCTATACTACCTAAAACTTTACCTCCAGCATCAATAACATGCCACTCACGTTTAATCTCGGAAGCCTTAACACTATACGTTTTCATTGTCATTTTCCCCAAAATGGTTGTTATAATTTACCCGTATGAGACACAGCCCATGGGCAGGAGCAGTTGCTCCTGCTAGAGCCGGCTTTTTCGCTTCCATTATACTATAAAACTCCCTAGCCGTCATCTTCCCCAGTCCAACTCTGATAAGAGCACCCACTGTGTTACGCACTTGGTGGGGCAAGAAAGAGTTAGCCATCACATTAAAAACAACCAGTTCTCCGTCCTTTTCCACTTTGGCCTGATAGACTCTTCGCAGTGTGTTCTTTGTCTCCACTCCCAGACTAGTGGCAAAAGAGGCGAAGTCATGCTCGCCAACTAGAGCCTGAGCCACCCGATTCATAGCTAAAATGTTCAACTTTCCGGTAACTAGGTGGCAAAAACCGGCTCTTATTGGAGACCGTACTTGGTCATTCAATATATAATAGCTATACTCACGGCTTGTGGCATGGCGCCTAACATTAAAAGAATCACTGACTCGATAGGCCCCCTTAACAGCAATATCCTTGGGCAAATAGTGGTTTAAACCACTGGCAAATGTCTCGGGTGTAAGTAATGACTTCGTCCTGAAACTGACCACCTGCCCTAGAGCATGAACCCCACTGTCGGTTCGGCTAGCAGCTGCCACCCTGACCCTGCCACCAGTAAGCTTAAAAAGCGCCTTCTCAATCTCACCCTGAATGGTAGGTAGATTTTCCTGTAGCTGGGATCCACAGTAGCCACTGCCGTCATACTCCACAATCAATACCATCTTGGTGAGACTGCTTATCAACCTCACCCCCTTTAAGCACTCAGAAAAATCTTCGATTTCCTTGGGAACACGCTTTATGTCCCTCTGCATCAAAGGATAGGGAGATAGATTATTTATGAAGAGGCTTTGCCCCTGCGATCTATCCCTAATAGATAACTTCTCTTTGGTAAATCCTATCATTTCACCAACTCAAGTCGAACCATAGCCGCCCCATCCCCCAAGCGACGCTCTAGTTTGGCCATCCGGGTATAGCCGCCCTGTCGTTCGGCAAACCTTGGAGCCAAGTCATCAAATACCTTGTTAACCACTTTCTTGTCAAAAATGAAGGCTAACGCCTGGCGACGGGAGCTAAGCCCGCCTTCCTTACCTAGGGTTATCATCCTTTCAACTAGGCCACGTACTTCCTTAGCCTTAGCCTCAGTAGTAGTAATCTTCTCGTAGTCCAAGAGGTCGGTCACCAAGTTACGATACAGCGCCCGGCGGTGACTTGATGTCCTGCCTAACCCTCTACCGGATACCTTATGCCTCATTTTGCCTCACCTTGTCAAACAACAGATTATAACCCATCCTCATCACGCTCACCACCAGATTGCTTTTGGGCAAACTTCTTATGTGCTTTACTAATCTCCGGCTACATAGCCGACTTTTTCTTCTTTGATTTCCACCGACTGGGTTGCTATTTCCTCTACTTCAGGAGAAAAAGACAGCCCTATTAACGCAAGTCGTTCATCTAACTCCTGAATCGATTTCTGCCCGAAATTCCTCAAGCTCAACAACTCCTTCCTTTCCCTACTAACGAGTTCGCCTATCGTAGCGATGTTAGCACGTCTTAAGCAATTTATTGCCCGCACTGACAGGTTTAGTTTTTCAACAGTCATATTGTATTGCTCCTCAGGAATATCAACGCGAAGAGATCTCTTCTCCTCATCTATAGGAGAAACTCGGCCATAATCAACAAACGGCATTAATTGCTCACGCAAAACATCCGCACTCTGAATAATGGTAGCTTCTGGTGATATAGAGCCATCGGTCCAGACTTCCAAATACAGCCGCTCTTGGCTAGTCTCCCGACCAATATGCAGCGGCTCAATAGTAAAATTGACCTTTCGCACCGGTGCAAAAAGGGCGTCCACCGGAATCGTCCCTACCGGTAGATCATCGCTGGACTCAGCCGTCCGGTAACCTATGCCTATCTCAACCTCAAATTCCACATAAAGTCTGGCTTCAGGCGAATCCAAAGTGGCTAGATAAAGCTCAGGATTAACAATCTCAAAGTCAGTTGATAGCTGAATATCGGAGGCATGAACCTGCCTCTCCCCTTGCATCTCAAGCACCAACTTCGCTGGTTGAGCCGAAAGTGGTTTTAGCCTCAATGCTTTAACATTGAGCAGAAACTCCATAGTGTCTTCTTTTACATAGGGAATGGGAGAGAACTCGTGAGAAAGCCCCTCAATCCGAACTTGGGTTACCGCTGCTCCGGGAAGATAAGCAAGCAACACCCGCCGCATAACATTGCCCAAGGTGGTACCAAACCCCCTCTCCAAGGGGGCAACCAAAAAGCGCCCAAAGTTACCCTTGCTTTCAACACACTCAATCTTAGGTATAGCTAGGTCAGACAAAGTTCTACCTCCTAATCAACCGAGCTACCGCGAGTAATACTCAACAACAGCTGACACCTCAAATTTAATCTCCGTATCATCTGGCGTAGGTAAAGATAAAACCCGACCAAC
>NZEH01000013.1 GCA_002690375.1 Dehalococcoidales bacterium | reverse complement strand
AAGCCCACGATACGGATGAGCTATAAAGTAGCCGAGGCAAGCAACGAACTCCGCCAATTCCTATTTGAGCGGGTATATTATGTCCAATCAGCCCAACAGGAAGCAGAAAAAGCAAGAGAAGTAGTGCGTGAGCTGTATCAATACTTTGTTAAGCACCAAGACAAACTGCCGCCGGAGTATCGGCTTTATAGTGATGAGACGGAACGTCGGGTGGTTGACTATATTGCCGGTATGACCGACCAGTATGCCACAAGGCTAGCTAAAGAGCTCTCTTTAATTGAAGACAAAGCTAAATAAGCTGCCTCAGCAGGGTTTGGCAAAGACCATGCCAATGATTATTTATCCAAAAAGCATCTATTTGATTATATTTAATACAGCGATGATTTCAATGTCTGTCGGCAAAACCCTGAAAGTGTATAGTACTAACGGAGATATACGAGGTTTGAAAGTTGAGACATTATAAGAACTTGAAAAGCTAACTGAGAAGATGGGCGGATGACCATTGCCTGAAAAGGAGATTCTAGGATCAATTAGTAGCCTATCTAACGAATTCGGAATATTAAAATACCATTTCTACCTAGCAAGAAGCGAAGATGCCCAAATCAAGAACGTATTGTACTATCCGATAGATTCTATAGTTTTGAAGAGCTTATTAGGTAAAAAATCTTCTCTAGCTCTTATTGATGAGAAAATGTACCACGCACTACAAGATGTGATTCAAAAATATCGTGAACCAAGAATTGATTATGGTACGGTTTGGGATGAGCAACACTTGCAAGAGGAAAGGATTCTGTAATAAGAGAAATAATGAAGAGGCAAAGCTCTTTAAAACCAAATCCTTCCCCCTTTCCTTCAAAAGAGATGAGGTAACTGCGAAAAAGTAGTATACTTAAAGTAAGATGAATATTATTGACGAGGTAAAACAGAGAGCAGATATTGTCGAGGTCATAAGCCAGTACACCACTCTAGCTAAAGCGGGGCGGACCCTTAAAGGGCTATGTCCCTTTCATAACGAAAAGCACGCCTCTTTCTTTGTCTATCCTGAGCAGCAAAGCTGGCACTGCTTTGGCGCCTGTAATAGCGGTGGCGATGTCTTTACCTTTATAATGAAAAAAGAGGGCATTGACTTTGGCGAGGCATTGCGTCTTCTTGCCCAAAGAACCGGAGTTATCATCCCATCAAGAACTACCAAAGAGACTGATAAAGATAAAAACGAAAGGCTCTATCAAGCCAACGAAGCTGCTGCGCAGTACTTTCACAATTTACTCGTCAGTTCTAAAGCCGGGAAGCGGGCAAGAGACTATATTGCCCGGCGTGGTTTCGAAGCTAAGACCATTACCGACTTTCAACTGGGCTATAGCTTAAATAGCTGGGATGCCTTAAAACAGTACTTGATAGAGAGAGACTATAGCGAGGCTGAACAGACTCAGGCTGGTTTAACAGTGGCAACAGAATCAGGAGATAGCCACGACCGTTTCCGCCATCGGCTAATGTTCCCCATATTTGATGCTGAGAGACGCATTGTAGGCTTCGGCGCTAGGGCTCTGGATGATTCACTTCCTAAGTATATTAACTCACCCGAGACACCTCTCTTTAATAAAAGCGGCATTCTTTACGGCATTAACCTTGCCCGTGAGGCCATCAAGCGACAAAAGATGGCGGTGATTGTTGAGGGTTATATAGATGCTATTACAGCTCATCAAAACAGTTTTAACAACGTTGTTGCCTCAATGGGGACTTCGGTCACCGAGAAGCAAATCCTAACTATAAAAAGGCTTACTAGAAACCTAGTCTTTGCCCTTGACGCTGATGCCGCCGGAAGAGAAGCTACTCTACGAGGTGTCAACTATGAAAACACCATTGGTAATGAAGTGAAGGTTGTCATCCTGCCCAAAGGAAAAGACCCTGATGACGTTATCAAAAAGGATACCAAGACTTGGCAGTACCTGCTTGATGAAGCGCTCCCAATTGTTGACTACACCTTTAACTGGGTTGCCTCTGAACTAGATTTGACTACAGACCGGGGCAGGACTTCGGCCCTAGATGCGCTTTTGCCCATCCTCGCCGCTATAAAAAACGATATACGCCTAGACCACTACGTCAAAAAGCTTGCCCAGTTATGTGGGGTTAGTTATCGCACCATAGAATCTTCTCTAAAAGCATATTTAGTAAGAAGCAAAATTAAGACACCGATGATTCAAAAAAGCTTTACTCCTGCTCCGCGGATGCTTTTAGCCAACTCACTTGAGGAGTATTGCCTAATGCTACTGCTTCAGCACCCGGAGCTTAAAGTTCACCAAAGTGAGCTTTCGCCCGACTACTTTTTAGCGAGCGAAAACCGTGAAATCCTTATCGCCTTGATGGAGACCGATGACCCGTCATCACTTAAAGATAGGCTTGATGGCACAATTTGGGAGTATCTTGACAACTTGATGAAACGGAGCTTACCTGCCGACCAAATAGAGAAAAAACTTACTAGCTGTATCCTCCGTCTGAGAGAAAAATACCTACGGAATTTGGAGATGCAAAAAGGAGCTATATTGGCAGGAGAAGCCGAGTCGGGCGGTACGCTAGCTGAGTTAGCTAAGCTTGAGGAACAAGGGTTAGAAATCAGTACTCAACTAAAAGAGGTTTTTAGCCAAAAATCCAGAGGCGGCAAGGAGCAGAGGAGGTGAGAGATGGCATCAGAGAACAGTGAGCAATCTGTGGAACTACCACCCCAGTCCAAAAACGATAAGGAGTTACCGCTAAAGGAAAAAGCAGGCGCTAATAAAAAACCAATACCAAAGACAAGTCCAGAAGATGAGGTACTAATGCCAACGAAAAAGGTAAAAGCTAGAGTTAAATCCCCAGCTTCGACACTGGCGCCAATAGAGGATCAGGGGATAGTTGATGACCCGGTTCGTATGTACCTTCATGAAATCAGTAGAGTACCCCTCCTCTCCGCTGAGGAAGAAAAAGTGCTGGCCCGAAAGATGGAGGCAGGCAAACGCATCAGAGAAATAAAACAAGACTACTTAAAGAACTATGGCCGGNCGCCNTCNGCGACTGATATAATTCTTTGTATGCTCAGTGAACTCGGGCGGACAGCTAATATCATATACCTCCTCCAGAAAAAGCTCGGTCTAAAAGCCGTTACTAGCTTTAAAAGGGCCATCTTCGACCCTGGACTTCGAGCCAGTTTTGACAATGAGATAGACCAAAATTTGACTCAAGACATTGCTCTCAAAACCGATAAATCCATGCTGCAAATAGAGCAGACTTTGATAAATCTGTCGCTAAATAGTAGTCTATTCCCACAAGAAGCCCTTAGTGCTATCCCAGACAACATCTCTCTGGCTGAAATAGAGCATCTAACCAAAGACCCCACTTTTTATAATTCCGTTTCCATTCATGAAAAGCAAGTTAAGGCTTATCTAGCTGAGACTGAGCGCCAGGCCGAAAAATCCGAAAAGCACCTTATTGAAGCCAACCTGCGCTTGGTGGTCAGTGTTGCTAAGAAGCATATTGGCCGAGGCATGCCACTTCTAGACCTCCTGCAAGAAGGGAATATCGGACTTATCCGAGCCGTGGAAAAATTTGATTACCACCGGGGTTATAAATTCAGCACCTATGCTACTTGGTGGATTCGTCAGGCCATTACCCGTGCTATAGCCGATCAGGCGCGCACTATCCGCATCCCGGTGCACATGGTAGAGACTATCAACAAACTACTAAGTATCAGCCGCCACCTTTCCCAAGAGTATGGACGGGAACCTACCCCCAAAGAGGTTGGTGAGGAAATGGAGATGCCCCCGGAAAAGGTCAGGGAGATAATTAAGGTATCACAACTGCCAGTATCACTGGAGGCACCCATAGGCGAAGAAGAAGACAGCCACCTCGGTGACTTTATTGAGGATCAAAATGTCCTGCCACCTCCAGACGCTGCCTCAAAACAACTCTTAAAAGAGCAAATTGATGGGGTGCTAGCAAGCCTTACCCCCCGTGAGGAGCGGGTACTTCAACTTAGATTTGGCCTTGAGGACGGGCGCAGCCGTACCCTTGAAGAAGTAGGTAAAGAGTTCAATGTAACTAGGGAACGAATCCGTCAGATTGAAGCTAAGGCACTCCGCAAACTACGCCACCCTACCCGCAGCCGAAAGCTAAAAGACTATCTAGAGTGATGAAACTGGGGTAACCCTCCCTATTTTGCCCACCTCTTTTGATTGATGCGAAGTGTCATTTAAAGCGTGTCTGGAATGGAACTTCCCCCTTCAGCCCCCTCCCTTGATCCTTTATCAAGTTAAACGATGGTATTAAGGGCAATCTGCCTGCCTTTCCCAATTTGTCAGCCACGTCCGTACGACCATCGTCTTCCAGTTTTTCCCGTGTAAGCACTCCAAGTTTGATTAGCCTCCCCGCCAGCTCTTCACAGTAATTACATTGCCTACAGTTGTTATCACAAGAGGTAATCGTTTCAAAGAATTTATATTTCTCTAGGCTTTGGTTATTTAGATAAGAACCAAACCTAGAAGTAAACCTCCCTGAGCTAGCACACAATATGTCAATAAGGTCTCCATACCAGCTTTCTTCTAAATATGCTTTTGTGGTCCTAATAACTTTACTCATCCCCTGGCTTCTGCCCACTATCTTAAAAAAGCTGGTTATTTCACTATATTTCTTAGTGTCTTCTGGCCTTATCCAGCCGGATTTCAAAATCTGCGAGTGGTCTTCATGCATCACTTGATTGCAGGCATCAAAGAAACCGGCAGTGTATGGGGTACTCATTGCTAATTCGCGCACCTCTTTTGCTTGATGCGAAGTGTCGTTGAAATGGAACTTTCTAAAGGGGCATTTATGTAAGCAACCCTCATTAACCATCAGCTTTAATTCAAGATTCGTAGCCTCTTTTATCTCTTTAAGCAGCTTTAAATCCCGATTGATATTTACATCAGGCGTTATAACCTTAGCTCCAGCTTTCCTGTAAATTAAAGCCTTCTGTACGGAGTCTATATCGCAAAGTACAGAGGCGCCGATTGTTATAGCTGGAATCCGTCTATTAACCTCCATTATGAATAAGGGATTGGCTATTGTTACCTCTTCTACCCCATGTTCTTCATGCATTTGCCTGATGAATTCCATTGTTGACTTCACGCCCTCCGGAGAGTACCACTCGGTGCCTCCACAGGTTGAGTTAAAAACCAGATTTACCCGTATTCCTTCCTTATGTATTTTATCCACAACATCCGTGAATGCATCAAAATCGGTTTCAGGCATTACTCTTCCAGAGCCAGCATACTCCTCAGGCCCAGAAAGATAAATCTCCCTAATTCTATTTTTACCCAGTCTCTTTAACTTGAGTATTTCTTCTAATGTTTCAGGGTCACCATTGTAGGGAGCGGAAAATTCAAGACCTGCCATATTAACACCACCCATTTCTTAGTCTTACTTTTTTGGCATTCTATTATGAACTAAGAGATTTCGTATGCGACTTTTATCACATTAGCAATATTTTACTTCTAATCCTATTATTTAGCAACTATCAATCTAGATAGCAGTCAAGTCTGTTTCCTGTTTTGAATGGGAGGATTTCAATGGAGTTAATTATATAGGTAGACAAAAAACATAGTTCTAGCGTAAGACCACCCAGATACCGCTTCGTAAGAAACGACGGGAGGCTATAAAGCGTCTCATGGAAATACTGGAGGGATAAGGATATCTACGTCGTCTACTACGTGCCAATTAGTGAGACCTCCGGTAGTTGCCGAAAATCCAATCCCCCCATAAGTTCTATCAATTGTTCCCTCCCATACAATCACCAATTCATCATCNACATATACTTCAATTGTGGAATTGCCAACGACAATCTTGGCAGTATGCCACTTATTATCCTCTGTCCTTGAGTCATCAACATACACTAGGTGGTGACTCCCATCGTCCTTTATCAAAGCAATATGGTTAGATGACGGGTCATCTCGTCCATATCCGTTATTAGAATAGTTATCAAACTCAATCCCATATCCTGGAACTGGTTCTGCTTCCGAAGGTGAGATGCGAATTGAAAATCCTAAATGACCGCCGGCCCCAGGTGTATAATCACTGTGTTTATAAAACATAAACACCATACCGTCGGCACCAGTGCCACCTCCAGCTTTATATCTAAACTTAGCAGTGAATGGTGAGAAAATACTTTGATTTAACCAGGCAATGCCAAGTTGCCAATCTTCGTGCTCTGTGAGAACGACATATTCATTTATAAAATCCCGGTACGCATTACCAATATAAGTCCACATTCCCGTATCAATACTAAAATCATCTACGAATTCTTCACCTATAGGTGTAGGTGCAGACTCTGCCACTGGGTTGCATGCACCAAGAAGCAAAACTGCTACCGATAAGACAACCATNATAGTTTTCTTCTTATACATTGTTNCTTGCCCCTCCCCCATCACTTTGTTGCCTACACGTCATATAGTCTAAACAAATCCAGTTGTGTCGTTTCATCTCTTTGCCTCGTCCTCATAGCTGAATTATTTTTGGATGTCCTGACTGTACACCACCAGTGGTGTGAGCACAACTCAGCAAAAGCTACTTTAGCTGGCTTACCCCACCTCTGTCAAGAACCTATTAGAGAAATACCAGAAGGGGTGTTCAAGAGGGGTGAAGCCTTTCTTTCTTTATCTTTATCTTTATCTTTCTCCTCTCCCTTGGGGAACATTGCGAAGCGTAATGGAGTGCCTAAGAGGAGCGTTAGCCCCTCCTCCCTTAATCCTCTTAGTTATGCTAAAATGAGTAAATAAGAACCTTTATCTATAGGAAATTTACAAATGATTCCCGTTAAGCTTAAGATGCACAATTTCATGTGCTACCGGGGTGATGTGCCGCCATTCTCCTTTGCCGGCATCCACACCGCCTGCATCTGCGGCGATAACGGTAANGGNAAGTCAGCNCTGATCGATGCCATCACCTGGGCACTATGGGGACATGCCAGAGCCAAGAGTGATGATGAGCTTATCCACCTTGGTGAGACCAAAATGGAGGTGGAGTTTGACTTCGCTGTCGGCGGGCAACTGTATCGNATTATACGAAAGCGTGCCAAGCCAAAAGGGCGAGCCAGAGGAGGACAGAGCAGCCTAGATTTGCTCATAGCTAGCAATGATGGTTTCAAGGTAATCTCTGGTGACAGAATAACCGAGACGCAGCAGAAGCTCACTGCCCTTTTGCATATGGACTACGACACCTTCATCAACAGCGCTTATCTCAGACAGGGTCATGCTGACGAGTTCACCAAGCAGCCCCCAGCCAAGCGTAAGGAAGTGCTGGCTAATATTCTAAGGCTTGCATTCTATGACCAACTTGAAGAACGAGCCAAAGAGTTGGCTAGAGAGCAGCAGTCAAAAAAGACACAACTGGAGACTGCTATTTTTGACATTAGTCAGGAACTAGCCCAAAAGCCAGACCTTGAAGCTGCGCTTTTAAAGATACAGAGTGAGCTGACCCACTTAGAAGATATAACCCGGGAGCAGCAGTTAAAACTAGATCACATGCGGCAAGAAAAGCAATCTCTGGAAAACAAAAAGCTAGAGATGGCTCAGCTTGAGGAATACATAACCGCCACTAGGAGAGAACTAAAGCTCCGTGAAGAAGAAATCAGGCAATACTACTCCTACATCAAAGATTATGAAGAGCTAATAGCCCGGCGTCCAGCTATCGAAAAAGGTTACCACCAACTTAGCCAAGCCAGAAAATTAAATGAAGAACTCAATCATAAACTAGCGCAACTCGTCAAACTCAATGAACGAAAGAGCCAGCTAGAAAAGGCTATCCAGAGGGCTCAAGCAGAACTAAATACTGACCATACTGTGGCTCAGAACAAACTCACTGAACTAGAAGCCATTTCGCAAAGACTTCCCCAGCTTAAGGATGAACTGCAAAAGCTTAAATTATGGCAGCGCCAGTTAACCCAGATGGAAGAAGAACTAGGCCAGAAGAGACAAGCGGGCCAGCAACTGCAAACTAAAGTGTATGAACTTAACTCCAGCCAAAATCGGCTAACGCAGGAGATCAAGGAAATAGCGGAGAAGCTAAACTTGCTTTCTACTCAAATTGACGCCAAGTGCCCGCTATGTGAGACAGAACTGGGTAATGATGGGCTGGAGCTTATTTTGACAAAATATACCGCCGATAGGCAAAAAAAGATTGAATCTCTTAAGTCAAACGAGGCCGCGCTTGGTAGAAAAAAATTAGAGCTCACGGCAGTTGAAAATGAGGTGTTACAGCTGGAGATAGCCTTAAACCAAGATAAGGCATCGCTACAGAGTAAATTCAGCCTCCTCAACAAAGGGCTCACCGAAGCCGAAGAAGCAAGTAGCCGACTGCGCCAAATAAGGAAAGAGTTGGCTGAAATTGAACAGCGGCTAGCCAATAAGAATTTTGCCACTGCTAAGCAAGAGGCCTTAGGTAAGCTTGAAAATGAACTGGTAAGCCTTAACTATAATTCAATCCAGCATGAAGAGGTCCAGAGGCGCCTTAAAACTCTGGAGGACTACGAACAACCTAAGCAACGGCTGACAGAAGCCGACCGGCTTATTGCCCAAGAAAAAGAGGCAGTGGCTAAAGCCGGAGGGGTAGCTAAAGAACTGAGCCATCGCCTAGAGACTAATAACCAGAAAAGACAAAGCTTAGTTAGCAAACTTAACTCTTTGCCTCAGCTGGATAATGCTCTAAGACAGGCTGAAGATGAACACCAAGCGTTTACTGAAAAACAAAGACAAGCTCAGGAGATAGTGGGCAGCGTTAAGGGAAGGCTAGAGCATTTATCTAAGCAAGAAGTGAGAAAGCAAGAAAAGAAAAGACAACTGGTTAAAACTGCTAAAGAAGAAAAGCTCTACAAAGACCTAGCCCAAGCCTTCGGCAAAAAGGGAATTCAGGCGATGCTTATTGAGATGGCGCTACCTGAAATTGAGGCTGAAGCCAACAGGCTGCTGGGGCGCATGACCGANAACAGAATGCACCTCAAAATTGAAGCCCAGCGTACCTCAAAGAAAGGGGATTTACTGGAAACCCTAGATATAAACATTGCTGATGAGCTGGGGACACGAAACTACGAGATGTTCAGTGGTGGTGAGGCCTTCCGCATTAACTTTGCCATTCGCGTTGCCCTGTCCAAGTTGCTGGCCAGGCGAGCCGGAGCGCCACTGCCCACCATGATTATTGATGAAGGCTTTGGCACTCAGGATAGCTACGGCATAGATAAACTTAAAGAAGCCATTCACTCAATCCGTGATGACTTTGACAAGATTCTGGTCATCACCCATATTGAGGAGCTTAAAGATGCCTTTCCGGTTCGCATTAATGTGGTAAAGACACCTCAGGGCTCAACGCTTGAAGTAAGCTAAAAGGCTTATCAAATAAAAGGCAAAGTGAATATCCAAGAGGGGGGAAGCCCCTCTGTCTTAATCTTCTCCCTCCCTTGATAAGAGAGGGGTTCATCCCGAAGGGATAAATGAGGTAGGTCACCTTATAAAACATAAAAAGATGGTGTACTAAATAACTATCTAAGAGAGCTAACCATCTAGGCTCTAGGATTTCTTGCTTTCCACCCTTCCACCCTCGGGAGGCAGATCAACCCCATTAGATTTCCTAACAGAGTTGATAACAGGTTTACAGACCCAACTTATTACTAATCCCCTTCATCGCCCCAATGCCCACTCAATATCCCTAGCCAGCACCCGGCTCAAGTAACGACCGGTAGCTGAAGCCGACTCTCTAGCTATTTCCTCAGGCGTGCCAGTAGCGACGATATAGCCACCTTTATCACCGGCTCCGGGCCCAAGGTCAATAATATAGTCGGCGTTTTTAATAACATCCAAGTGATGCTCAATGATAACCATCGTATTGCCAGCATCAACCAGACGCTGCACCACCCGCAACAAAGCAGCGACATCATTAAAGGCAAGTCCGGTAGTAGGCTCATCAAGAATATAGAGTGTTCTGCCGGTAGAGCGTTTTGACAGTTCGGTGGCCAGCTTCACCCGCTGCGCCTCGCCACCAGAAAGGGTTGGTGCCGGCTGACCCAAGCGGATATAGCCCAACCCGACTTGGTCTAGGGTTTCCAGTTTTCTCTTCACCTTGGGGAAATGCTCAAAGAAAACCAGAGCTTGCTCCACGGCCATATCCAATACTTGGGCAATATTTTTGCCCTTGAACCTAATCTCAAGCACCTCACGGTTATAGCGTTTGCCATGGCACACCTCACATGGAACAGTCACATCAGGCAAGAACTGCATCTCAATCTGGATAAAGCCTTCACCGCGACAGGCTTCACAACGGCCACCTTTTACATTAAATGAAAACCGCCCCGGAGCATAGCCCCTCATCCGAGCCTCAGGAACAGTGGCAAAAAGCTCACGAATTGGGGTAAAGAGTCCGGTATAGGTAGCCGGATTGCTGCGGGGAGTACGCCCAATCGGAGACTGGTTAATATTAATAGCTTTATCAATATACTCCATACCAATAATGCCGTCACAATTGCCAGCCCTTTCTCTGGATCGATATAGGAGCTGTGCCAGCTTCTTATATAAAATATCATCAATAAGGGTGCTCTTGCCACTGCCTGAAACCCCGGTAACACAGACGAGTTTACCCAAAGGAATAGGGATATCTATACTTTTCAGGTTGTTCTGCCGAGCTCCCTTTATTATTATTTCCTCACCGTAGCCGGGACGACGCTCCGGTGGCAACGGAATCTGCTTTGTCCCGTTAAGATAGTGACCGGTTATCGACTCATTAGAGTTCATAATATCACTCAGCGTGCCGGTAGCAACAACCCAGCCACCATGCTCCCCGGCACCAGGCCCCATATCGATAATATAGTCAGCCGCCCGCATCATTGCCTCGTCATGCTCCACAATCAATATAGTGTTGCCTAAATTCCTTAGTCTCTTTAGAGTCTCAATCAAGCGTGAGTCATCGGCCGGGTGCAAACCTACCGTCGGTTCATCACAAATATANAGGACNCCCATCAGCCCGCTACCTATCTGAGTCGCCAANCGGATTCGCTGCGCCTCACCACCAGACAGTGTCGCCGTAGCTCGCTCAAGGGTAAGATAGTCCAGACCAACATTCTCAAGAAAGCCCAAACGGGCCTTAAGCTCCTTAAGAATCTCACGGGCTATCATCTGTTCCCGCTTACTTAGTATCGTCCGCCGTCCACCAAGCGTCTCTACCCACTCCAGAGCCTGAATAACCGACATTGAACTTATGTCAATAATATTGCGGCCACCGATAGTAACGGCTAAAGCTTCCGGCTTAAGCCGCTTACCCTGACAAACGGGACAGGGCGTGGACACCATGTAGCGCTCAATGTTAGAGCGGGAATTCTCGGATTCGGTATCCCGGTAATGCCGCTCCATAGTCGGCACTACTCCCTCAAAACCATTATGCCTCTCCCTGACTCGCCCAAAACGATTACGGTATTTTCTCGACCCCTTCCCCTCACCAAAAAGTATTACGTTCTGCCGTTTCTGATCAAGTTCCATGAAAGGNGTATCTAGGGAGAACCCGTGTCTAGTAGCCACAGATTCTATTCGATAGAAGTACCAAGTATGGAACTGCCAAGGACGAATAGCCCCTTGGTTAACCGATAACTCTTTATTAATCACCAACTCAGGCTCTATCTCCAGTTTGACCCCCAAGCCGGTACAGGCAGGGCAGGCACCGTGAGGGCTATTAAAGCTAAATGTTCTGGGAGCAAGCTCACCCAGACTAACTCCACAGTGGACACAAGCAAAGTGCTCCGAANATAATAGCTCTTCACCTTGAGCTACAGACACNAGCACCACCCCANCCCCGAGCTTCAAGGCAGTCTCCACCGAATCAGCNAGTCGGCTCTGACCTCCNCTCTGCCCNATTACTAATCTATCCACCACCGCCTCAATAGAATGTTTCTTAAACTTGTCCAGTTGNAAATCACCAGACAGGTCATAAGTCTGCCCATCAACCCGGACCCGGGCATAGCCCGCTTTACGCAGGTCACCAAACACCGTCTGATACTCACCCTTACGGTCCCTTACCAGCGGCGCCAGAATCATAATACGGCTCTTTCTGGGAAGAGCCTGAATAGCATCAACAATCTGCTCTACCGTCTGCATGGTGATTTCCCGCCTACACCGGGGACAGTGTGGATGCCCCACCCGTGCAAAAAGGAGGCGCAGGTAATCATAGGTCTCAGTTACCGTGCCCACCGTAGAACGTGGGTTACGGCTGGCGCCTTTCTGGTCAATGGAAATAGCCGGGCTTAGTCCTTCAATATAATCAACATCAGGCTTTTCCATCCGGCCCAGAAACTGGCGAGCATAAGCCGATAGGGACTCCATGTAACGACGCTGCCCCTCAGCATAGATGGTATCAAACGCCAGCGAACTCTTACCCGAGCCGGAGACGCCGGTAATTACTACCAGCTTATCCCTAGGGATAACCACATCTATATCTTTGAGGTTATGCTCCCTAGCCCCTTTGATAACTATGGCATCTAACGGCACCTGTTCCTCCCAACTATTACTATTTTATCACTAGCCGCTAAAGCACAACAAGCCCATCCCAATGCAAATCAGTACCGCCACTGCCAGAATCGATAGGGAATATTTTAAAAAGAGGTCTTCGTCCCTCTTAGGTGCCCCATTTGAGCCAAACCTAGAAATTCGACTTGGTCTAGGCTATAATAGTTTCCACTAAGGGGCAAAACTTGGATGAACTAAAGGCTAAAGCTTTAATCAAGATAGACACCAGTCGCCGCCAGCTTAAGAACTTGAGCCTGAAAATCCACTCCCACCCGGAGCTGGGTTTTGAGGAGCATTTGGCATCAGCTTGGTTAACCCAATATCTGGAAGAAGCTGGCTTCCTGATAGAACCGGGTATCTGCCAACTACCTACCGCTTTTAGGGCAAGCTATGGCAACGGCAGACCAGCTATCGCCATTCTGGCTGAATATGATGCCCTCCCCCAGCTCGGTCACGCCTGCGGTCATAACCTGATAGCTGGCGCCGCTGTTGGTGCCGCCTTAGCTTCAAAACCGGCTGTTGACCACTTCGACGGCAGTCTCCTTGTCATCGGCACACCAGCCGAGGAACTCTACGGCGGCAAGATAATAATGGCCGAAAAAGGGACATTTGATAATGTGGACATGGTTATGATAGTGCATCCAGGGGCTTATGATACTGCCACCACCAAAACCTTGGCCTGTATTTCGCTTGAGGTTGAATTTTTCGGCCGAGAGGCTCACGCCGCCGCCAACCCTGAGGTAGGTATCAATGCCCTGGAAGCGATGCTGCAATCCTTTAACGCCGTAAACTCACTCAGACAACACACTAAGGACAAAGCCCGTATCCACGGCATTATTACCGATGGTGGTAAGGCGGCTAACATCGTCCCGGCTTACAGTGCTGGAAGTTTCTTAGTACGCGCTACAGATGAAACCTACCTTAAAGAGCTAAAGCAGAAGGTCTTAAACTGCTTTTTGGGGGCCGCCACCGCCAGTGGCGCTCGCCTTAAGTACAAATGGAGCAAGCTCCAATATGCTCCGATGTGTAATAACCTAACAATGGCTCGGCTATTTGCTAAAAATATGCGCTCTCTGGGGCGCAAGATGAAGCTTGCTGACCCCAGCCAGACCTTCGGTTCAACTGATATGGGCAATGTCAGCCAAGTCGTACCCAGTATTCATCCCTTCGTTAGCATAGCTCCAGCAGAAGTGAGTGGCCATTCCTCTGAGTTTACTGCGGCATCTGCCTCCGAGGCAGGCATGAAGGGAATGATTGATGCCACCAAGGCACTAGCACTGACGGTGATTGATTTACTATCCAATCCGGAGACAGTAACTAGAGTCAAAGAAGAGTTTATTAAAATACATGACTATCATGTGTGAGGACACTAAGTTACTACTACCCTTCCTCAATGAGCTGAGGTATAATAAGAAGGATAAGTTGGGCTGGTAACGGCAGTTTTCTTGCCCGCTGGGGAGGCCGCTATAACCTTTGGGAAGAAAATCCAAGAAGCTAAGGGGGAGTAGATGAGGATAGCCGTGGATGCTGATGGTGGCGAATACGCCCCACATGAGATAATTA
>NZEH01000012.1 GCA_002690375.1 Dehalococcoidales bacterium | reverse complement strand
GCCCAGCACATCAAAGGGATTGCCACTTGAACTTCTCTTTTTACTGCCTTGGCTAATGGTACCCTCATTGCCACGGGCGCTAAACACCATAAAGGGGTCGCTTCCGATAAAAGAATAGCGTCCTAGTTTATGGGGGTCCATGCCACTATCTAGGAAGAAACTGAACCGCTTGTCCTTGAGAAGTGCAAAGGCATCAAGCGGTGTTAGCTTTGCCTCTATTTCTTCTATCAGTGGATAGTGAGATGCTCTGACCATGGGACCTAACTATGATGAGAAGTCTATCTTTTCGATAAGTTATTGGCATCATACAGTAGTGGAGAATCCTCGTCAATTGAGGTTGGGAAGGCTTGTTTAAATATGTAGTTCTATCATCTAGACTCCGGTCTCTTCCAGCATCTTTATTACTTTTATCTTTATCTTGTCCCTTATCTTCCTGACCTTTTCCAGTGGCTTGTCCTTGGGTTCTTCTAATTCCCAGTCTTCGGTCTCTATGAAAGTTGTCGGACATATCTCCTCCACCCTACAACCCATGGTTATCACTCTGTCCAGTGGCTCTATCATCTTGGGTGTGAGTGCTTTTGGCTTACTAGCGCTTATGTCTATACCGACTTCTCCCATAGCTTCGACCACAGTGGGGTCAATAGCATTGGCGGGGTCGGTCCCTGCTGAAAGCGCCTTGGCCTTTCCTTTTGCCAGTCGGTTGAGGAAAGCCTCGGCCATCTGAGAGCGGCCAGAATTATGAACGCAAACAAAGAGCACGGTTTTCATAAGCCGTCCTTCCCTAGATACGCATTAATGCGTTTCTATTTTACCGTATTAGAAGTGACAAAAGCTATTGACAAGCTTTTTATTCTATGGTATTCTCGACTATGTTGACCACATTAGTCAACAAAGGAGTGGGGTAGATGAAGCTTTCTACCAGAGGACAATATGGAACCAGAGCACTTTTGGAACTGGCCCTCCACCAGGGAGAGAGACCGGTTTTACTGAGAGATATCGCCCAGAGGCAGCAGATTTCACTACAGTATTTAGAGCATTTGATTTCTCCCCTAATAGCTGGTGGTATGGTACGGAGCAGTCGTGGTGCTAGGGGTGGAGTTTCGCTGGCTCGGACTCCTGAGGATATAAGGCTGAGCGAAGTCGTACACCTTCTTGAGGGCTCAGTTGCACCAGTAAAGTGCGTTGATAATCCAGAGACATGTGTCCGCTCCGAATTATGTGTCACCCGAGATGTATGGGGTGAAATGAAACAGGCGATTGATGGGGTTTTAGAGTCGACCACTCTTAAGGATTTGGTTGAGCGGCAGAAAAAGAAAGAGCACCCAGAAGCAGGAATGTACTACATTTAGATAGGACTTCACTCTGACTTAAGCTGCCAATAGTGGTCGCCTAGCCAAGGGAAGCTTGAGCAATTTTCAATATAGGGGGATAAAATCGCATTGGCCGTGATAAACCAGTGATGAAAGACAGACGATGGACTTGGGGCATTAGATCCCTCATCTACACGGGTTTGATATTAGCGGGGACTGGTGTCTGGTGGTTCACCTGGGGCCCAGGCGCTTCCAGCAATGGATCCTCTCAGGACTTGCTTTGGACTTCTGATGTGGCGGAGATTGCCCTTGGCAGAAGTATTCATCGGACTCACTGTGAGCAATGCCATGGAATCCAAGGAGTAGGAGAGCTTGACTGGTGGCAACAGAACTCCGATGGCACTTTTCCGCCGCCGCCGCACGACAGCACTGGTCACGCCTGGCACCATAGCTATGACTATCTCTACCGCATTATCCGGGACGGGGGAGAGGTCTATGAGGAGTTCCATGAGATGCCATTCACCAGTGCCATGCCTCCTTTTGGAAACTCTCTCAGTCCAAATGAGATCAGCGCGGTAATTACCTATATCCAGAGTCTGTGGGGCCCTGTGGAGCGAGCCTTCTATGACTACAACCAGGACCGGGTAAGCGCCTTATTGGAAGGCTCTTAGCCTGGGGCATGACGCAAGGAGTGGAGATGCTTCGGTATAAGCCAATAGAGATTCCTAAGCTAGTAAGAGGAATAGCCAATGATTCTACCGAACTAATTGGAAATACACCCTTGGTTAGATTGAGTCGAATAACTGACGGTCTGAAGGCAGATGTTGTGGCCAAGCTTGAATCCTTCAATCCCTTGGGCAGTGTCAAGGATAGGATAGCAGTATCAATGATTGTGGATGCTGAAGAGAGGGGGCTCATTAACAAAGATACGGTTATTGTTGAGCCTACCAGTGGCAATACCGGCATTGCCTTAGCCTTTGTTTGTGCCGCTAGGGGATATAAGCTCATTCTTAGCATGCCCGATACCATATCTCGGGAACGCCGGCGGCTCCTTTCCATTTTTGGCGCTGAACTGGCATTAACACCTAGGACAGAGGGAATGCCGGGGGCAGTGAGAAAAGCTGAACAGCTGATTGCGGAAAACACCAATTACTTTATGCCCCAACAGTTTAAAAACCCAGCCAATCCAGAGGTACACCGTCTGACCACTGCCGAGGAGATCTGGAGAGATACAGAAGGTAGAGTGGATATTCTAGTCGCCAGTGTCGGAACCGGGGGCACGATTACCGGGGTAGCTGAGATAATTAAATCCAGAAGACTCCAGTTTAAGACTATTGCTGTTGAGCCGGCTGATTCCCCAGTCCTTTGTGGGGGGAAACCGGCAGTCCATAAGATTCAGGGCATCGGTGCTGGCTTTGTGCCCGATGTTCTGAAAACAGAGCTAATTGATGAAATTATTAAGGTCGCTAGTAAAGATGCTGAAATAATGACCAAAAGGTTGGCCAAAGAAGAAGGGATACTGGCTGGCATATCATCGGGGGCAGCTGCCTGGGCAGCACTGGAGGTAGCCAGAAGACTGGAGAGTGAGGGTAAGCTTATCGTGGTAGTTTTGCCTGATACTGGCGAGCGCTACCTTTCTATTTAGCTTTTTAAAGGAGCTTTATCGGGTAGTGTCTGGTATAAAAAAGGAGAGTAAGGATAAGATGTATGAAGGATTGCAAGCAAAGATGAGACGGGAAGCCCGTCGTTTAAATATGGATTTCGAAACCCTAAAAAGCGGGGGCTTTATCAAGCAAACTCAGGAGAACCTCTTTACAGTCAGGCTCAGGTGCCCTGGTGGGAAGCTCTCATCGCAACAATTACGTAAAGCGGCTGAGCTTGCCGAGAAATACGGACAGGGAGAGGTTCATACTTCTTTTCGACAGTCAATAGAAATCCCTTATGTTCACTACCAGCACTTTGATGTTATTGCTAGTGAACTGAAGGAAATAAACTGGTCGGTTGCCTCCTGTGGACCTCGTATTAGGGTGCCCACTGCCTGTGCCGGTTGTACTTGGAACCCCAATAGCCTCATGGATTCTCAAACTATGTGTTTTGAGGTGGATAGGCGCTATTTTGGTACTCCTACAGGGCACCATAAATTCAAGCTCTCCTTTTCTGGGTGTCCTATAGACTGTTCCCGAACTAGGGAGATGGACTTGGGCTTTCAGGGAATAGCTGAGCCAGAATTATTAGCAGAAATGTGTAATGGCTGTGGGCTTTGCATTCCTAGCTGTGAGGAGGGGGCACTTGTCCTAGTTGACGGTCTGCCGGTAAGGGATGCTGGCAAGTGTATATACTGTGGTGATTGTATCAAGGTCTGTCCGGTGGATGCCTTTTTAGTGGCCAGGAAGGGATGGCTTGCCCGAGTGGGTGGTAAGCATGGAAGGCATCCTATTTATGCCTATGAGATAGCCCAATTCCTCCAAGATGAGGAAGGGTTTCTTCTTATTGAGAAGACGCTGGAGTGGTACCAGACTAATGGACAGGGTAGAGAAAGAATTGGTGCCACAATTCTTCGTCTGGGTCTTTCCACGTACCTTGATGAAGTGGTAAAGCCGCTGGGTCTGGAGGTTATTGAGAAACCTGAAGAGAGGAGAAAGTTTAGGGCTAGGGGGAACTTCTACAATTGAGAGAGACGTCTATTTGGCAAACCATTGGCTTTTTGACTTTAGAATATGCATAGGAGAATGATGATGAAAGCAAAATAACGGAGAAAGAATAGAGGAACTTAATGGGAGTTTAAATTCAGGGTGCCATATAGCCATATGGGCTAAATAAATGTAAAGGTGGTATAGCAAAATGCAAGAAAGAAGTGTAGTTGAAACGACAACAATGGAGGAAAAAATTGACCGGGCTAAAGAACTGATTGAGGAGGCGATAAAAAAATATTCCAGGGTAGCCGTCGCCTGCTCTTTTGGCAAAGACAGTATGGTTGTAGTCCATCTGGCGAGAGAGGTAGACCCGAATATTAAAATATTTTCGGTGATGACACAATACAAGCCAAGAGAGACTTTTGAGTATCTAAAATTAATGAATAAGCGGATGAATCTTGGTGCTACGGTATATATGGTGGCTGATAGTGTTCCAGACATTCTGCGGGATGATTCTGTGGAGGTGATACTATTGCCTACTGAAGAATTTAATCAAAAAGCCTCTCAGATTAAGACCGAGTCAGGGTCAATGATTTATGAGATAAACCCGGATGAATGCTGTCGACTGCTAAAAGTAGAACCGACCAAGGCAGCGGTAGGCAATTTAGATGCTTGGATAACTGGATTAAGGTGCACCGAGGGAAGGACAAGAGTAGATTACCAGGAAGTAGAAGAAAAGGGCGGACTTATCAAGGTGAACCCAATTCTATATTTTACTGAAGCTGAGATATGGAGATATATGTCTACCAGAGGTATGGAACCTCATCCCTGGTACGGGATAGGTTATCGCTCTCTGGGTTGTGCCCCCTGCTCTGGCCCCGGTGGAGTGCTTGAGCGAGATTGCCGCTGGCAAAATACCAGCAAATGTGGTGGGGAGTGTGGCATACATACCCAGCAATTAAAGTGATAGATGGGGGAGTGTCTTAGAATGGCGAGTAAGGATAGCTTTTCCAAAAACACTACACAAGGTACAGAATTTGACCATCAATTAAGGGTTTATTCTGATGTAACCCAACTAATTGCTAGTCCAGAGAATCCAACACCATTAGTCAGGTTAAATAGAATTAACCTAAATAAAGACTTCCAAATTTATCTTAAGCTGGAAAGATATAATCCATTTGGTTCGGTCAAAGATAGAATTGTTAGTGAAATGCTCCATGGTCTGGAAATAGGTGGTAGAACAGTGGCTGAGCCATCATCGGGCAATACCGGAATTGCTTTAACTTGTGTTGCCAATGCTTTAGGAGTACCGATACAGATAGCTGTTCCGCGAGGTATTCCTGAGGAAAAAAAGATATTATTAAGATTATTAGGGGCTGAACTAAGGGAAGCTGATGATGCCTTGTGTCCGATATTTCCCACTGAAGGAGCTCGGGGCTTGGTTAGCGCCTTAATAGAGAGTCCGACAACTAAAAATAGCTATATTAGCCTCAACCAGTACGAGAATAAATTGAATGTCGAGGCCCATTACCAGACCACCGGCCCCGAAATATGGCAGCAGACACGGGGTAAAATAAAATATTTCTTTGTCGGACTTGGCACTTGCGGCACGGTAACCGGTGCTGGTAGATACCTTAAAGAACAAAATCCAGAAATAAAAATTATTGCTGTAGAGCCTTCTTCCCCGGACCACAAATTGCCCGGTATGAAGAGAATCACTGGCTTGGATGAGGAGCTCATACCAAAAATTTTGGATAGCTCGGTAATAGACGATACGGTAACCATAACCGATGAAGATGCCTATGGAACTGCCATAGAACTGGCCAGAAAAGACGGAATTCCGGTTGGTCCGACCACGGGAGCTATGCTTCATGTTGCCCTACATTACGCCAAATCGAGCAGGGGTTTAGCTGTAGTGATGTCACCTGATGACGCCTTCAAATATGCTAGTTTTTACAAAGATATCTTGGAAGAAGAATCGAGGCGAATCAGGGAAGAAGCCTATGCTTTGATCGAAGATAATAGAGACAATCAGAATTTTGCCATTATTGATGTCCGAACTCCAGAGGAATATGCCGGTGGATGCATAGAAGAGGCGATCAATTTGGATTACTCTTCGGCAACTTTTAGGAATGAACTTAATAAACTTGAGAAGAACAAAAAGTATGTTATTTATTGTCGGAGCGGAGACCGCAGTGGAATAGCGGTACATTTAATGAAAGAACTTGGTTTTAGTGAGGTTTACAACATGCTGGGAGGAATTATTGGCTGGGAAGCGAGAGGAAATAGGGGAAAGGAGGCCAGCGAAGATGATATGATGGTAAAGCAAGAAGGATTAGTTTGATTGTTTCAAGCCGGTTTTGCTCCCTAAATACAGGGGTTAAAAGGAAAGGTCATCGTGCAATTAAAGTAGTAAACAGGGGTAGATGTTAGAATGACAAGCAACGATAGTTTCTTAGAAGGTAAGGGTCAATGGTTGAACCACAAGCTGAGGGTTTACTCGGATATAACCCAGCTGATTGCCAGCCCGGAGAATCCAACGCCCNTGGTCAGGNTAAATAAAATAAATCTAAATAGCGATTTCCAGATTTATCTTAAGCTGGAAAGGTATAATCCNTTTGGNTCNGTTAAAGATAGAATTGTTTACCGGATGCTNAAAGCACTGGAAGTAGGGGGCAAGACAGTGGTTGAGCCATCATCAGGTAACACCGGGATTGCCCTGTCCTGTGTTGCTAATGCTCTGGAAATACCGGTAGAGATAGCTGTGCCGGAGAAAATCCCAGAAGAAAAAAAAGTAATGCTAGGATTTCTGGGGGCTAAAGTGAGTGAAGCTGCTGATGCTTTGTGCCCTGTCTTTCCTAGTGAAGGAGCTAGGGGCTTGGTTAATGCGGTGATAAAAAGCCCAGCGACTAAAGATAGCTATGTCAGTCCCAACCAGTACGAGAATAAACTTAATGCTGAGGCTCATTACCAGACAACAGGCCCCGAAATATGGCAGCAAACACAGGGTAAGGTGAGCTATTTCTTTGCTGGCTTTGGCACCTGCGGCACTATAAGCGGGGTCGGCAAGCACTTGAAGGAGAAGAACCCGGGAGTGAAAATTATCGGAGTGGAGCCGGCTTCACAGAATCATAAATTACCCGGTATGAAGAGAATCACTGGCTTGGATGAGGAGTATATCCCCACGATTCTGGATAGCTCGGTAATTGATGATATTGTGCAGGTAACAGACGAAGATGCCTATGGAACTGCTATGGAATTGGCCAGGAAAGATGGCATTCCGGTTGGCCCGACAACGGGAGCTATACTTCATGTTGCTCTGCACTATGCTAAATTCAACAAGGGATTAGCGGTTGTTATCTCGCCTGATGACGCTTTTAAATATGCCAGTTTTTACCAGGATTTCCTTAAAACAAAAGCTGACGAAGTCAAGGAAAAAGAATATGAAAAGGGAATATGATTTAAGCGGTTTTATTTGTCCTTTATCCCTAGTAAAGGCAATAGAAGTAATAGATAGTTTAGATGACGGAGAAATAGTAAAGCTAATACTGGGTGATAGCGCCTCTCTTAAGAGTGTTGTTGGGGAATTAAAAGTAAGAGGCATAAAACCGGCTTTTGTTAGAGAAGATGAAAATAGGTTTGCATTGACCATTACCAAATAGATGGTTTATGGACCAGGCATAAATTTTAGAAAGTAGGTAGAAATGGAAAGTCACAAAAGAACCGTCATAAAGGCCATGTCATGGCGGGTTATAGCCACCTTAGTTACCTTTACAGTTACTTATTTTGTGACCAAGGAATTAGTGCTAGCAACTGGCATAGGTCTTGCCGATGGAGCAATAAAAATCTTTGCTTATTACTCTCACGAAAGAATATGGAATAGAATAGGTTTTGGAATAAAGGAAGAATAAAAAAGCTTTACAATGTAAAGCAGTGCCCGCATAGGCTGAATAGCTTGGTGCACTAGTAGCTTACGAAAGTAAATAGGGGTGAAGAAAGTAGAATAATGTCAGAGTTAAATCAATGGGGGCGATATGAGATTTGAAACAATGGCCATTCACGCCGGAGAAAGGCCGGATGAGAGGTTCGGTGCCGTCTCGGTACCCATATACCAGACATCAACCTTTGCTTTTGAGGATGTTGGTAAGTCGGGGGGATATGATTACTCACGCAGTGCCAACCCAACGCGAAAGGTTCTGGAGGATACTATTGCCGCCCTTGAAGGAGGCAAGGCTGGCTTTGCCTTCGCCACTGGTATGGCGGCTGAAGCTACCGTCCTCCACTTGCTGAAATGCGGTGACCATATAATCTCTGGGGATGATATATATGGCGGAACATATAGGCTATTCCAGAATGTGATGCCTGACTTTGGACTGGAGTTTACCTTTTTGCGAATGGACAACCGGCAGACGATTGAGGCGGCGATAAAGCCCAATACCAGGATGCTGTGGCTGGAGACGCCTTCCAATCCACTACTCAACATTGTTGATATTGAGATGGCAGTTGACATTGCCAAAAAACATAACCTCATGACGGTGATAGATAATACCTTTGCCACTCCATATTTTTTAAGGCCAATTGAATATGGGGTTGACCTCGTTGTCCATTCCACAACCAAATATCTTAATGGGCATTGTGATGTTGTCGGCGGTGCCGTGGTTACTACCACTGATGAGTTGACAGAGAGGGTTCAGTTTCTCTTAAATGCCATGGGAACTTGTGCTTCTCCTTTTGATTGTTGGCTGGTGCTTCGGGGAATTGAGACCCTGCCGGTGAGGATGAAAAAGCACGAGGAAAATGCCGTTTCGGTGACTGATTACCTTAAAGGGCATCCGACGGTAAAGAGGGTGTTCTATCCTGGGCTTAGCTCTCATCCGGGGTATGAAATCGCCAAGAGGCAGATGATGGGCTTTGGTGGGGTGGTCTCCTTTGAATTAAAGGGGGGAACTGGGGCGGTAAATAGTTTTCTAAGAAGAATCAATGTCTTTTCTCTGGCAGAGTCGCTGGGTGGTGTTGCTTCCTTGGCTGAGCACCCAGCAGCGATGAGCCATGCCTCAATGCCCAAGGAGTATAGAGACAAGGTAGGTATCACCGAGGACTTAGTCCGTTTATCAGTAGGTTTGGAAAACATTGATGATTTGATTGATGATTTACGACAGGCGCTTTAGCGTCTTATGAGGAGTAGAAGAGTTTGAGTTACGCCATAGTCTTATGCTGTCGTAAGTGTGGGCAAAAATATCCATTTGAGCCCCTCGGAAGGAGTGAAGGGTGAGTTATGCCATAGCTCTACGCTGTCGCAAGTGCGGACGAGAGTATCCCTTAGAACCCCGCAACCTGTGTGATTTCTGCCTTAGCCCGCTGGAGGTGAACTATGACTATAAGTCCATGGCCAAAGCTGTAAGTCGGGGAAAATTCGCCAATGGGGTACAGAGTATATGGCGCTATCGGGAGTTACTGCCTGTAGACAGTGAAGTGGTGGATATTGGTACTGGTTTTACCCCTCTTCTCAAAGCCGATAATTTGGGGCAGAAGCTGGGACTGAAGCGGCTCTATATTAAGAATGACTGCCTTAATCCAACATACTCCTTTAAGGATAGAGTTGTCTCAGTGGCTATCACCAAAGCACGGGAGTTTGGCTTTGATACCGTAGCCTGCGCCTCAACTGGTAACCTGGCGGCCAGCGTCGCCGCTCATGCTGCCAAGGTGAATATGAATGCTTATGTCTTTGTTCCGTCTAATATGGAGCCGGGCAAGTTGGCAGGAACGGCTATTTACAACCCGGTTCTGGTGGCTGTTGACGGGGGCTACGATGATGTTAATCGCCTCTGCGGCAAGTTGGTGGCAAGGTATAATTGGGGTTTTATAAATATCAATCTCCGTCCCTATTATGCCGAGGGTAGCAAAACCCTGGCTTATGAAGTGGCCGAGCAATTGGGGTGGCGAGCTCCTGACTGTGTGGTGGTCCCGGCAGCTTCGGGACTGCTCTTTACCCGAATCTGGAAGGGGTTGGATGAGCTATCTATGCTAGGTTTAATTGAACCGGTTAATACCCATATGTATGTCTCTCAAGCGGCTGGTTCTTCGCCTATTGTTAACGCATTTACCGCTGGCACTCTCCATGTGCACCCGGTAAAACCGAACACTATGGTCAAGTCTATAGCCATTGGCAACCCAGCCGATGGCTATTATGCCTTGAGGGTTGCTAGACAGTCCGGGGGTGGAGCCTCAGCTGTCACCGATGAAGAAGCGGTTGCTGGGATGAGGTTGCTGGCTGAGACAGAGGGTATCTTTGCTGAGGCAGCTGGTGGGGTGGTAATAGCGGCACTAAAAAAGCTGGTGGCTTCGGGGTTGGTTAAGAGCGATGAGCTTGTAGTTGCTTTCATTACCGGGGCTGGGCCCAGGACACAGGCGATACTCTCAGATATTGTCCAGACGGCTACTATTAAGCCCACTATAGAATCTTTTGAGGAGGTGTTCGGTGTTAAAGCTTGAGCCGCTACTACTCGTTGGTTCTGTACTAACAATACAAAAGACACTGGGAGGATGAAATGGTCAAGAGACAAGTGATGTTTACCTTTCCTCAGGAGCTTATCAAGGAGCCCATCATCTATAATCTTAGTCAGCAGTTTACAGTGGTGACTAATATTCGCCGTGCCGATATATCCGAGGATAAGGGTTGGGTAGTTATGGAGTTGGAGGGGGAAGAGGTGGATATTGAGCAGGGTATCGTTTGGGTAATAAGCAAGGGGGTAAGGGTTGATTCAGTCATTGGCGATATTGTGGAGGGTTAAAAAGTGAAACGGATATACCTCGATTATGCCGCTACCACGCCGACACGCTCCGAAGTAGTGAGGGCAATGCTGCCCTATTTTACTGATGCCTTTGGTAACCCTTCGGGTATTTACTCCTATGGGCAGGAGGCAAAAGGGACTATAGAGGAGGCAAGGGTTAAAGTTGCCGACCTCATCGGTGCTCAGGATAAAGAAATAATCTTTATGAGTGGAGGTACTGAGGCAGACAACTTCGCCTTAACGGGTGTAGTTTATGCCAATGAAAACAAAGGAAATCACATCATTACCACTTCTATTGAGCACCATGCCGTGATGGAAACCTGTAAGTTTTTAGAGAGAAGAGGACTCAAGGTAACCTACCTCCCGGTAGATAAGTATGGCTTGGTTACCCCCAGTGATGTCAAAAGTGCCATTACCGATAAAACTGTCCTTATTTCGGTAATACATGCCAATAATGAAATAGGTGCCATAGAGCCAATAGCTGAGATTGGCCAAGTTGCCAAAGAAGCGGGAGTCTATTTTCACACTGATGCGGTGCAAACAGCGGGGCACATCCCTTTGGATGTGAATGATCTTAAGGTAGATTTACTCTCTATGTCAGCCCACAAATTATACGGGCCCAAGGGAATTGGGGCATTATATGTTAGACGAGGCACTAGGATACTTCCCTTTCTGCATGGTGGAGGGCAGGAGAGAGGGCGACGGGCGGGGACAGAGAATGTCGTCGGTATTGTAGGCTTTGGTCGAGCAGTAGAGCTTGCTAAGCAGGAGATGAGTGAAGAGGCAGAGCGGCTGACCTACCTTCGTGACAAACTCAGTAAAGGTCTCCTTGAGCGGATTGACCACACTCGCTTAAATGGCCATCCCCAAGAGAGGCTACCCAATAATGTCAATATAAGCGTTGATTTTATAGAAGGGGAAGCAATGCTTCTCAACCTTGACCTGGAAGGTATTTGTGCTTCTACCGGTTCAGCCTGTAGCTCAGCAAGCCTTGAGCCTTCTCATGTGCTCTTGGCAACGGGGACTCCCCCAGAACAGTCGCATGGCTCGCTCCGGCTTACTCTGGGCAAGTGGACCACTGAGGATGAAATAGAGCGAGTTTTGGATGTCCTACCTGGCATTGTTGCCAAGCTTAGAGCAATGTCGCCGCTTTTTAAAGGCCAAAGGGCAGGAAAGGAAAGCTGATGGATACTGTAGAGATGCTTCCTGTAAAGCGTATAACTAAAGAAGGCGCAAGCAGCACTGATCAGGAGGTTGCCACAGAATTTTTGGTCACCATCTTTTTAAATGGTAAGGAAATGGCAACCTTGCTTTGCTCACCAAAGGACCTAAATTATTTGGCTGTTGGCTTTCTCGTCTCTGAGGGGTTACTCAAAAGCAAGGATGAAATCAAAAAAATAGAAATTGATGATTGGCTAGGTGTGGTGCGTATAGAAATTGAAGGCAGTCCAGCGCCTGATAGTCGGCTTTTCGCTAAGCGTCTAATAGCCTCGGGGTGTGGTGGAGCGGCTACTTTTTACAGCGGTGATGACGCCACCATCCCAAAAGTGAAATCCCAGATGAAAATATCGGCTGATGAAATTTTTGCTCTGGTAAATAAATTTCAGCATAGCTCCGAGGTTTATTTGGCAACGCATGGTGTTCATAGTGCTGCCCTGTGTGATAAGAAAAGTATGCTGGTCTTTAATGAGGATATAGGTCGGCATAGCGCTATTGATAAAATCTTTGGTAAATGTCTTCTAGAAGATATACCTATCAAAAAGCGGCTAATAGTATCAAGTGGCCGAATTACATCAGAGATTTTACATAAGGTGGCTAGAAGAGGCGTTCCCATACTCATCTCCATATCAGCGCCGACCAGTCTGGGGGTGAAGATAGCTAATGAATTGGGTATCACTCTAGTCGGCTCTGTTAAGGGGAAGAAAATGAATGTCTATACCCATGATTGGAGGGTGAGCTGTCGCAAGGTAGGAATGTTAAGTTAAAAAAGAAAGGCAGATACTGCTATGAAGGGTGAGGCATGAGGGTAAGAGTGGATAGAAATTTGTGTACCGGTCTCGGTAATTGTGTGGCTTTGGCGCCGACTGTCTTTAAATTTGATAAAGAGGACAAAGCGGTGGTTCTTGATCCTGTTTCTGTTGAGGATGAGATCTTGTTGGAGGCTGCCGAAAGCTGTCCTTATGATGCTATCATTATTGAGGATGCCGAAGGTAATTAGGTATATCCCTAACTAATTTAACCTTTGTTGAGCAAGCAGAGTGGTATAAAAATGGTTGCCAGCTTAAAAACTATTGAGACTGCTGATATTTTGCTGGGGCATTTGGGCATGGAGAAGGCTCTGCTTGTGATTGGAGAGCTCGGGAAAGTGAAAGGCAATAAGATGTTTGCTGAGATAGTCAGGCTTTTATATGAAAGGCTAAAGCTGGCGTGTGATTAGGTGTCGATATGAGAAAAGTTTACCTAGATAATATGGCTACGACTCCTCTTCTTCCCGAGGTTTATGAGCTGATGCTACCCTATTTGGGGGAAGCCTTTGGTAACCCATCCAGTATTCATCAGTGGGGAGATAGGGCACGGGAAGCTATAGAAACTGCCCGAGACCAGGTGGCTGAGCTTATCGGGGCTAGTGCCAGTGAGATAATCTTTACTGGCAGTGGTACTGAAAGTAATAACTTTGCAATTAAAGGACTGGCGCTGGCACAGCAAAAAAAGGGTAAGCATGTGGTCGTCTCGGCTATTGAGCATTTCTCGGTACTGCACTCAGCCAAAACTCTGGAGAAAATGGGTTTTGAACTGACTCTTGTTCCGGTAGATAAGCATGGTGTAGTGAATCCTGAGGATGTGCGCCAAAGCTTGAGGAAAGATACGGTGCTGGTATCTATACTGCATGCCAACGGCGAGGTGGGCACCATAGAGCCAATACGCGAGATTGCTCAAATAACCAGAGAGGCTAACGTAATCTTTCATACTGATGCTGTGGCTGCTGTGGGGAATATTCCTGTTGACGTAAAAGAGCTGGGGGTAGACGCCTTAAGCCTAGCCGGCAACCAGTTCTATGGTCCCAAAGGAGTTGGCGCTCTCTGGCTGCGGAAAGGAGTGCGTATTACACCTCTCATTGATGGTGGTGTGCAAGAAGGTGGGCGACGAGCTGGCACGGAGAATGTGCCAGCCATTGCTGGGCTGGGTAAAGCGGCTGAACTAGCTAAAATCAATATGGCATCTCGAATGGAGCATCTTGCCCTCCTCCGCGACTGTTTGCTTACCGCATTGCCGGCTAAGATTGCCCATGTGGTTGTTCCGGGTCATCCTAAGCATCGCCTTCCGGGAAACGCCAGCTTCTGCGTGGAGTTTATTGAGGGCGAATCTATGCTGATGCTCTTAGATAGCCAAGGGGTGGCAGTTACCAGCGGATCGGCGTGTACTTCAAGGGCACTTAAAGCCTCCCATGTGCTCATTGCTATGGGAATACCTCACGCATTGGCACAGAGCTCTGTTCTCTTTACCCTTGGTATAGATAATACATCTGAAGATATAGACTATGTTCTTGAGGTGCTGCCGCCCATTGTGGACAAGCTGCGGCAAATGTCACCACTTTATTCTAAATTTATTAAAGTAGATAAAGGAGACTAGTAGTATGGCAATTTATAGCGACAAGGTAATGGATCACTTCATGCACCCCCGCAATGTGGGTGAGATTGAAAACCCTGATGGCATTGGCGAAGTAGGCAATCCAACATGCGGAGATATGATGACCTTCTATATTAAGGTTAAGAACAACCGCCTGGAAGATGTCAAATACAAGACCTTTGGTTGCGGGGCCGCCATTGCTGTTTCCAGTATAGCTTCTGAGATGGCTAGGGGCAAGACACTGGAGGAAGTAAAGAAAATCACTCCCCGTATAGTAGCCAAGGAGCTGGATGGGCTACCCCAAAATAAATTTCACTGTTCCAATCTGGGGGCGCAAGCCTTAAACGAGGCAATAAAAGATTATCTTGCTAAAAAGAAGGCAAAGGAAGGCAAGCGGAAAGAAAAAATTACGGAGCTTGAGGAAAAGGAGGAGCCCCTTTTTTGTCCCTACTGCGGGGAGGAGCTGGCAGAAGTAGACACCACATGTTGTCAGGTTTGTAAAACATCCATGTTCTACTGTCCACAGTGCCGAAAGCCGGTAGCTAGGGAGAATAATATCTGTCCTTATTGTGCTACCGAGATTAAGGGTAAGGTTGCCTAAAGGAGATAAAATGGTAGAAAAAGAAATACTGGCCACAGCTGTTAAAGAAAGAAGTCAAGAGGTAGGAAAGGAGGACAGGCTGACCATAGCTGTCTTAAGTGGTGACTTGGAACGGGCTTTAGCCGCTTTTATGTTAGCGACCACTGGCGCCACTATGGGAATGAGGGTGAGTATGTTCTTCACCTTCTGGGGGCTAAACATTATTAAGAAAAATGAAGGCGGTATCAAGAGCAAAGGGCTGATGAGGAAGATGCTNAACCTGATGAACCGGGGTGGCTCTAAGAGATTAAAACTATCGAGGTTTAATATGCTTGGTCTGGGTACTTGGATGATGAAAGGGTTGATGAAAGACACCAATATGCCCTCCGTCGACGATTTTATTACTATGGCAAAAGATATGGGAGTAGAGCTTATTGGCTGTACTACTACCTGTGGNGTNATGGGGNTAGCTCCAGANNAGGANACTTTNCGNAGTGAANTTGATACCCTNTCNGGNGCNGCCTATTTCTTGAACCTGGCGCGTAAGTCAAAAGTGACCCTTTTTATCTAGGCAGTATCTCTCTATAGACAAATCAAGGAGGAGAAAGGTGAAGGCATCTCAAAGGTTGGATTGTCTGGGTTTTTATTGTCCGATGCCTATTGTCAAAGCAGCGCAGAAGATTAAAGAGTTAAAGTCGGGAGAAATCCTTGAAGTGGTGGCTGATGATAAGGGTATCAAATTGGATATGCCGGCCTGGTGTGAGGCTACGGGACATGAATTTCTGGGAGAGAAGGAAGATGATGGGGAAATCCACGTTTATATCAAAAAAACACATGAGTGAGGAACCCAGTTGTATTTTAACTAGTTTTCTGCATGGGACCCCATCTTAAAGATTATATACCCAGTTTATCACGCATATTAAAGAAGGCAAGCAGGTGATCACGGGTTACTATGCCAACGATGTTACCACCATCAATTACCGGCAACTGATTAATGCCTTGTTCGGTTAAGATGTTGAGTACACTGGAAAGGTCTTCATTGGGGCTCACCCACTTTAGCTTCTCAAATGGTGTCATGGCTTCTTTCACCGTGTAACTCGCCCACTGGTGACGAGGCACCATCTTTATATTCTCAAGGCTAACTAACCCCAGCATATGGCTATCTGCCACCACTAGGCAGTGACGACCGGAAGGTAGGATATACTCATTGACCAGTTTCTCAATGGTAGTATCTGAAGGCACCATGCGGTAGTCTCGGGACATTATCTCGCTGGTCAAATGCTCTTTAAGCACCTGTTGTAGGGCCAATTGACGATAGCTACTGGTAGCGGCGTTACCTAAAAACCAACCGATAAAGGCAAACCAGAGTCCGTTAAGCCAAAACCCTGAAAAGATAAGCCATATACCGCCAGCGATGAAGAGATAGCCTATTCCCCGCCCTATATTTGAAGCTATCTTTGTTGCCTGGCGCAGATTCCGGCTTCGCCACCACAATATTGCTCGTAGTACACGTCCCCCATCCAGTGGAAAACCAGGGATAAGGTTAAAGGCACCAAGTATTAAATTTATCCACCCAAGCCAGAAGGCTACCACCTTTACTACCGCAACCGTATCGGCTAATACAAACCAGATTGCCCAGAATATGCCGCCTAATATAAAGCTGGTTAGTGGCCCGGCCAGTGCGATACGGAACTCAACCTTAGGCTCTTTCGGCTCCTCGGTTATCTGGGAGACACCGCCAAAAATAAAGAGGACTATTGATTTAACCGGGATGCCTGATGCCTGAGCCACCAGGCTGTGCATCAGCTCGTGTGCTAGGATGGAACCAAAGAAGAGTAGGCTGGTCAGCACGCCGGCGGATATTGAGGTAGCTAGACCCCAGTTCGAGAAATAGCTACTAGTCAGAGACCAAGTCACCACCGCAAAAATAATGAACCAGGAATAATTAAGCCTTATGGAAATGCCGAATAGCTTACCAACAGGTATCCCGCCTCTTAGCACCTGACAACCACTTCCTTTTCAGGCCTAAGAGCTTTTAAGCCTGCGAGTTGAGATTAATTTATACGTTATGTTTTGAGTTTAGCTATTCTGACAGTGCTTGTCAAACCTCAGACGGTTAATCTTGGTGTTTCCTCTAGCTGTTGAATTTGGCTAAAGCAAAGTGTTAGCTGATTTAGTATGGGTTTTTCTGAGCGGGCTATAGCTTTTTGTTGTGTTGAATAGACTCTATAAATCGCACTCCATTACTTACCAGACCGGTCTAACCTCAACTGTCTGCTCTCGCTCTGGCCCAACACAGACAAGACTTACTGGGCAGGGAATAAGCTCTTCTAGCCTTTCTATGTACCTTCTCGCTTGAAGGGGCAACTGGTCATATTCCTTGATATGACTGGTAGGGGTTTGCCACCCGTCCAGCTCTTCATAAACAGGCTGGCATCTCTCCAGATCAGCTACACTTGCTGGGAAATTATCAATGGTCTTGTCATCCAGTTTATAGGCAGTACATATTTTCAGGCTAGGTAGAGCGTCAAGGACATCAAGGCGGGTAATTGCCATCCCGGTAAAGCCATTGATTCGTTGGCTGAGACGAGCCGCCGGGGCATCAAACCAGCCACAACGGCGAGGTCGGCCGGTGGTAGTGCCATATTCATGGGCTTGCTCCCGAATCAACTGGCCGGTCTCATCATGAAGCTCGGTAGGCATCGGGCCGCTACCGACCCTAGTACAATAAACCTTAAATACACCCAAGACACTGTCAATCATAGTGGGTCCAATACCAGCGCCGAGACAGCCTCCCCCAGCCAGCGGTGAGGAAGAGGTAGTATAGGGATAGGTGCCAAAATCAGGGTCAAGTAAAGCCCCCTGGGCTCCCTCAAGTAGAATTGACTGGCTATGGCTCAGAGCCTCGGCCAGTATAATGGTCGTTTCCTTAATATAAGGGGCTAAACGCTCTCCGTGGTGGCAACACTGAGAATATATTTCATCCAGCGATAACGGGCTGGCCCCGTAAACCTTACTTAGAATGATGTTCTTATGGTTAATCATAAAACTAAGCCGCTCACGCAACGCCTCTTTATCCAGAAGTTCACCGGCTCTAATGCCAAAGCGAGCCACTTTATCAGCGAAGGCAGGGCCTATCCCCCGACGCGTTGTGCCTAATGCCCCATCAGCCAGTCTCTTCTCCTCCAGACCATCAAGAAGAATATGATAGGGCATAACCAGATGTGCCCGGTCACTGATAACCAGTCGGCTGGTAGAGACACTACATTTATTCAACTGATCTATTTCCTCAATTAGCTTGGCAGGGTTAATAACCACACCATTACCAATAATGCAGGTAGCCTCAGCGGAAAAAATACCAGACGGTACCAGATGCAGTTTGAACTCACCGTAGGAATTAATTACGGTATGGCCGGCGTTATCACCACCAGAAAAACGAACGACTATCTGCGCCCTCTCGGCCAGAAGGTCAACCACCTTGCCCTTGCCTTCATCTCCCCATTGGGCACCAACAACAGCAATAACTGACATTATCTCCCCCTCAAGCTTTCTTTATCTAGACCATAAACTACTCAACAAAAATTTTCCCCGTCAAACAAGTTATCTCCCCTCCCTTTTAGTAACAGAAAGGAAATATGTAAGCTAGTAAATAACCTCCTCAAAAGCTACTTGTTTTTGTCTGGCGCCAAGCATAGACCAACCTCTGCCCGACAGTAAAAAAACTGAGCCCCACGATATGAGCTAAGGCAATAATCAGTGCATTATCAAAGAGCGGGCTCAGCAAAAGGCCTAGCGCCAGCACGCCAACCCTCCCCGCTCGAGTGAACAGTCCCACCAGACACTCAATCCCCATTGCTTCTGCCCTGGCCCTGACATAGCTCACTGACATTGAAGCCAGCAAGGCAGTACCGGCGAGTAAAATACCGATAGTTTCCACTTCTTTGGCATACAAGGACATAACACCAAGTAGCAACACTCCCTCAGATAGACGGTCAAGGGTCGAGTCAAGGACAGCGCCAAAACGAGTAGCCCTATTTGTGTACCGGGCCAGAGCTCCGTCCAGCAAGTCAAAGAAGCCAGCAAGTAGCACCACCAAGCCAGCGACAAGAAGGTGTCCAGTAGTTATAAGTACGGCTGCGCCAACAGCCAGTGCCAAGCCAAACCAGGTTATGATATTGGGGGTTATTGATGTTCTAGCCAGTAGCCGCACCACTGGCTCTGTAAGATAACCGGAGGCAGCCTTACTAACCTGCGATAAGTTTACCACTTGCCACCACTCTTACAACCAAGACTACCCAAGTTGTTCCGCCTTGCCCCTAAACCGAGACAGATATAATCTCATTTTTCAGAAGATGGTCCTTTCCTGGAAGCTCACTAAGTATTCTAAGGTAGTAAGCGAAAACTTTCTGGGCAACCTTATCCCAGCTATATTCGCTTGCTGTAAACACCCCTTTGGCTGCCATCTGCCGCCGAAGCGACTCATCAGCCATAAGTGATATCAAAGCTTGGGCTAACCCCTTCTCATCCTCAGGTGGCACCAACAGCCCCTCCTCACCATGAGTGAGCACACTGGCATAACCATCTATGTTAGTTGCCACAATCGGCTTACCAGCGGCCATAGCCTCAAGTAAAACAATGCCGAAACTCTCCCGGCCAGTGGCCGGCGAACAAAATATATCAGCTGTTTTATAGTAACTAGGCAGTTCGTCATAGGTAGCATAGCCGACAAAAACAACATCCTCCAAACTATCCCTTCTGATTTGCTTCTCATACTTTCGGCGCAGTCTAGTGCCGGGGCCGACGATAATGAGGCGCGAATTAGGAAACTCCCCCTTAACCTGCCGATAGGCATTAAGCAAATGGTTTAAGCCCTTGCGCTTCTCCAGACGGCCAACAAAGAGAATGTTTATTTTCCCATCACAGAATCTATCAATGGGGGATGCATGGGGAGAGAAATGCTCTAGGTCAATGCCGTTGGGGATAATATTATAATAGCCGGGGATATACTTACTGGCAAAATCCATTGCCGTCCTGGACACAGCGATTTTGCCGATGAGCTTGTTACGTCGCCTCCTCAGTATTAACCTGCTGATGGGCCAACCAAAGTTATACCCCGGACTACTCTGGCAAGCGTGGAAAGTGCCGATATTTACTGCATCTGAAAAGCGAAGCACCGCGCTACAGAGCATGGGCATAAACGGTTCATGAAGGTGAATAATATCAAACTTCTCTTCGGCTAGTACCTCTTTTATACGGGATGCCAAGCGGAGTGATAGGCTAATGCGAATAACAGTACCACGAATCGGAATAGTACGCGCCCTCCCAATGCGTATAAAGCTGTCACCAATGTGGGGAACTTTCTTAGATGTTGGAGCAATAATCCTAACCTGATGCCCCATCTTGGTAAATTGACGCTCCAGAGCCAGGATATGACTTACCACACCGCCAGGGTGGGCAATGTCATAAGGAGAGACTAATGCGATCTTCATCTAGCTATTTAGACCTCTACAACAGGTTATTCAAGCTATTAGTATTAAAGAATTTACCCTTCGCCTTGCCTTGACTGTTCCGCTGGCACACCTTGTTCGGCATCGGTGATAAACTCCTCCACGATTCGGCGAGCTTCATCATCGGTATATTGGGTAGGTGGTGATTTCATAAAATAGGCAGAGGGGGCTTCCAGTGCTCCATTGAGCCCTTGGTCCAAAGCAATCTTAGCGCACCTTATAGCATCAATAACCACTCCAGCTGAGTTAGGGCTATCCCATACCTCAAGCTTTAATTCTAAATTTAAGGGCACATCACCAAAGGTTCGCCCTTCCATCCTGATATGGCAAAACTTACGGTCAGTCAGCCAGGGGACATAATCACTGGGACCGATATGAACATCATCTGGGCTAATCTTGTAGTCAAGCTGAGAGGTAACGGCATTTGTTTTGGATATCTTCTTGGACTCAAGCCGCTCACGCTCCAACATATTAAGGAAGTCAGTATTACCACCAAAGTTTAGTTGATAGGTCCGCTCCAGTTTAACACCACGGTCTCTAAATAATCTGGCAAGCACCCGGTGGGTAATAGTTGCCCCAACCTGAGACTTTATATCATCACCAATGACCGGCAGCCCTTTTTTAGCAAAACGCTGTTGCCAGTACCTCTCGCGGGCAATAAAGACAGGAATACAGTTGACGAAGCTACAACCAGCCTCAAGCACCTGCTCAACATACCACTTGGTTGCCTCTTCGCTGCCTACCGGTAGGTAGTTGATGACCACATGGGTCTCCCGCTCCCTGAGGATCTGTACGATGTCCGCGGTGGAAGAGGCATCTTTTATCACTACGTCGGCCAGGTACTTGCCGATGCCGTCGTGGGTCATGCCCCTCTCCACCTTGACATCCATATGGGGCACATCCCAGAACTTAAAGGTGTTGTTAGGCTCAGCATATATAGCCTCAGACAGGTCT
>NZEH01000011.1 GCA_002690375.1 Dehalococcoidales bacterium | reverse complement strand
GGGTAGGTGGGAGAGCGTCCCCGCCTCCAACAATTGGCGGAGAGCCCTGTTGAGGCCATCTTAGGAGCAAACGTCGTTGAACTGCTTGGCGAAGATGGCCTACCGATTGCTCCTACCGTACAAACAGTAATTACCGACTCGGGCCAGATTACAGGATTAAGCTTCGCCGAGGCCGCCGAGCTATCAAAGCAACTCAACCTCGGACGCCTGCCGGTACCACTGGAGATTATCTATGAACTAACAATATCTCCGATACTGGGCGCCGGTTTCGTGAACTTAAGCCTCAAGGCGGGAGCAATCGGCATAGCACTGGTTATGCTGTTTATGAGCCTCTATTACCGCCTGCCGGGACTGGTTGCCAGTCTGTCCCTAATCTTTTACGGTGTGCTGGTAATGGCCCTGTTCAAGATGATACCGGTAACCCTCACCCTAGCTGGAATCGGTGGCTTTGTCCTATCCATAGGTATGGCGGTAGATGCCAATGTGCTTATCTTTGAACGGATAAAGGAAGAACTTGGGACAGGGCGGACACTGGGGGCAGCTATTGAGGTCGGCTTTAGCCGCGCTTGGAAAGCCATCAGAGATAGTAACATCACTACCTTTATTGTCTGTGGTATCCTCTACTGGGTAGGTAGCAGTATTGTCGCCGGGGCACCAGTAATGGGCTTTGCTTTAACACTATTTATTGGTGTTGCCGTAAGCATGTTCACCGCTATTTTAGCTACCCGAACCCTACTCCGCCTGTTTGTGGGCACCCGCTTAGCTCAGAGGACTAACCTATTTAGCCCTTATCTGCGAAGGAAATGATGATTAATATTACCGATAAAAGGTTTCGCTTTTTTCTCATTTCAGGGGTAGTAATACTCATTGGTATTATCTCCCTAGCTGTCTTTGGTCTTAAAGCCGGGATTGAATTAAGGGGCGGCTCGATGCTAACACTCGGCTTTGAGCAGGAAGTGGACTTGGGTGAACTAAGGTCTGAACTGGCTAGCTTAGGCTATACCAGTGTTATCGTTCAGACTACTGGAGAGGGTGATTACCTTATCCGCACCACTAAGCTAACTGCCGGAGAAAAAACTGCGCTAAAGGAAACTCTAACTGCCAAGTTCGGCTCTTTTGCTGAGAGGAGTTTTGAAGATATAGACCCTATTATAGCCAAGCAAACAGCCAGAACAGCAGCTATTGCGGTGGCGATTGCCGCCATTGGCATCCTCCTTTACGTCACCTGGGCATTTCGCCGTATGCCAAAACCTTTCCGCTATGGCGCCTGCGCCATAGTAGCCCTAGTTCATGACGCCCTAGTAGCACTGGGAGTCTTTTCTATCATCGGCGGTATTCTGGGCTGGGAGATAAATTTAATGTTTATTACCGGTCTACTAGCTGTCATTGGCTACAGCGTAAATAATACCGTTGTTATCTTTGACCGAATACGTGAGAACCTGCTTGAGAGCCCGAGCTCTGATTTTGATGTTATCGTCAATAACAGTCTGGTTGAGACCCTAACCCGTTCCCTAAATACCAGTCTGACCACCATAATTGTGGTGCTGGCCCTGCTGCTCTTTGTCGGAGCAACGATTCAGAACTTCACCGTAGTACTACTGATTGGCGTTATCGCCGGCACCTTCAGTTCGCTCTTCATTGCACCATCACTACTGGTGGTCTGGGAGAAGGGTGAATGGAGGCGGTTTATTAAGCGGCGACCGCTAGGATCATCCACTAATAATTAGGTAAGCTCAAGGTAGTTTGTGTATCTCCTTTATCCGTTCAACCAAAGAAGTAATGTCTTGCGCCTCAACCCTGTGAGGTGACTCACCCAACGGGTCTTCAACAGTGGTGCTACCAAGAAGGACGCCAAGGGTAGCTCTTACTGAAGAGGACAGACCGACAAGATTATAACCGCCCTCAAGGCTGAAGACGAGACGCCCACTACATAGCTTATCAGCCATCTCCTTTATAACCCTGACCATCCGGGCAAAGCCAGCGACAGTCATCTCCATCATGGCTAGCTCATCAGCCCAGTGAGCATCGTAGCCGGCAGAGACCAAGACAAGCTGAGGCTTAAAGTGCCTGGCTGCTGGAATAATAATTTCTCTAAAAACTTTTAGATATTCACTGTCACCACAGCCCGCCGGCAGGGGTATATTAAGCGTAGTTCCTGCACCTTGTCCACCGCCAGTCTCATCAATACCGCCTGTTCCCGGATAGTGGGGATACTGATGAGTTGATATGTAGAGCACTCGGGGATCATTATAAAAAGTATCCTGTGTGCCATTACCGTGATGGACATCAAAATCAATAACAAGAATGCGCTCTAGCTTATATTTATTTATGGCATACTTGGCGGTAATAGCTACATTATTAAACAGACAAAAGCCCATAGCCCCCTCAAGAGTAGCATGATGCCCCGGCGGTCTGAGCAGGGCAAAGGTGCTAGCCACCTCCTCATCCATAACCGCCTCAGTGGCTCTAATGGCACCGCCGACAGCGTAAAGGGCGGCCTCAAAGGAGTCAGCCGACATTATGGTATCGCCGTTCAGCCAGCCACCGCCTTTCTGAGCCATATCCCGGATACGAATTATATGCCGCTTCTCGTGTACCAGAGATAGCTCCTGGGTGGTGGCAGAGCGGGGTTCAACAGGCACCAGCTGAGATTTAAGTCCACTCTGTTCAAGATGAGTCATAATCGCCACTAGCCTCTTGGCGTTCTCTACATGTTCTCCAGTATTGTGCTTGAGATAAATTGGACTATAGACAAAACCGACTTTTATTAGTTTACTCCTATCATTTCACTGCTCTAAACCACCATCTGGATGCCAGATATTAAAAACCAGACACCAAAACCGACCAGCATTAGACTAATAGCGATAAATACCCACTGCTGAAACCTTTGCCCCCACAGCGAGTGAGTCTTATAGACCAGCACCGAAACAAAGGAAAGCCAGATAAGGCCAACCAGCCAGTGAACCACAATAAAGACAGTTAGTCCACCCAGGCCAAAATCAAGGAATCTCATTACCAGCAGACTGCCTATAGTCGCCCACCACAACAGGAAAAATGGGTTAAACCCGCTGGTAATGATACCGGCGGTAAAGGCGCTGTAAGGTAATTCCTTACCCTCCTTTACCACTCTGGCTCGGGCACGGAACATATTGATACCCAGCCAGATAACCATACTGCCACCCGCTAGGCTCAGCACCAGCTGAACGGTGCTGTTTTCAAAGAAGCGGGCAAAGCCAAGGTATATTAGCAGTATCAGAGGCACCTCAATAACCGCATGACCCAAGGAAAGTTGGGCACCAGCCCATGGGGATTTATAGCTTTTAGCTAGCGTCATGACAAACATAGGCCCCGGCATCATCACCCCGGAAAGGGAAATTACGACCACACCCAGCAGAATCGGCAATATATCTGGCAGCATAAAAGTACCTCTAGTTTTTAATTTAGGGACAGGTCGCTTACGTACCTAGACTTCCACATTATATCATCTCTTGCCTTATATATATTGCCACTTGGGTTGAGTCGGTTAGCTCAATAAACTATACTGGTAAAAAGGTATTAGCGGAGCCAGATAAGTGTCACTAGATTTAGCCAAGATTGCCCGGCAGGCGGGAGATATGGTTGTCAGCCTCAAGGCGGGTAGACAAGAGCGGCAGCAGCACCTTAAAAAGGCACTGAGCATCCTCAACGATAAAACTACAGACCCCAAGCAGCTAAAAAAGAAGGTTGCCTTAAGTAAGACTACCTGGCTGGTAGCTGATCCAGTGGATGGGCTTTGCCAGTGTTATAAGTCACCCCCATCCCCCCAAGATTTCACCATCATCGCCACTGACGGCTCCCATATTGATGTTGACCGCCACCAACAAACCAAGTGCTACCTAATAAACATAGGCAGTGTTAGCCTTTCATACGGTACCAAGCCAGACGCTACCCTTAATAATTCCCCCTACCTCTATTCTGACGATGAAGACCTAGTAATGGCGCCACTCAGGGCTAACGGACGTGAGCAGCCGGTGGAGGGGGCGCTTTTGGGTATTAAACGAAATGTTGAGGAATGCCGCCATTTAGCTAAGATGACAGTAGAACTGTCACCCGCTAGCTCAACACTGGCACTACTGGACGGCTCGCTCATCCTCTGGGGGCTGGTAAGCCCGGACTACCCTGAGTTTGTGACTCAAGCTCTTTTAAATAAGGGATTCCTTCATTATCTTGATGAGATGAGAAGGCTCAAGAGCAGGCTTGGTGTTGCCAGCTATATTAGCCTTCCCCGCTCAACCGATGTCATTAATACCCTGCGGGTGGCTATCTGCCCCCATGAGGCACCCGACTGCGACCGATATTGTGATAAAATCTCTAGGGGAAAACGAAACTGCGACAGTGTAGCCGGCATTACTGACCGTGAGCTATTTTTTAACTTGCTGGATAAGGGGGAAAGATCGGCCTTATTTATCAGCCAGTCGTCCATAGTAAAGAAATACTACGGCGTCCACCGAGTCCATTTCTTTTATCTTAAAGTAGATGATGAGATAGCCAGAATTGAAATTCCCGAATGGGTGGCGATGGATGAAAGCCGTTTAAGCTTAGTTCATGCCCTGATTTTAGACCAGTGCCGGCGGGGGCAAGGCTACCCAGTGGCACTAGCCGAAGCCCACGAGCAGGCAGTAATAAGAGGCGCTGACCGGGATAACTTCCAACAGCTGGTGGAGATGCTAATGGCAGAGGAGAAGATACCCATCACTGCTTCAGCCAAGAGCAGACGCAAGAGAACGAGGTGGGTTTAGCATGACTTAATTTCTGACAACACCATGGGCTATCTAATAAGAACCTGTATTATCTCTTGAGATTGCTTCAGCTATGCCTCGCAACGATACAAGTCTAGACTGAAGGGGACCACCGAAAATCCTGATTCTTGGGGTACATTAAAGGGGGTGAGGTTAATAATTGAACGCAGATGAACCGCAAAGAGTAGGTGAGGTTACCCAAGCCAGCACTACTGAATTTACCGCCCAGTGCTACGAGCTTTACCAGTCACCGCCTCTAGGTAGTCTGGTAAAGACCCGGGACTCGGAGCTTGAGCTATATGGTGTGGTCTATCATGCCACCACTACCAGTATTGAACCGGGACGACGCCCCATTGCCCGCGGCAAAGATGAGGCTTCTGAAGAGGAAATCTATCGCTCCAGTCCTCAGCTTGAAAAGCTCTTAAGAACCGAGTTCAGTGCACTAGTGGTTGGGTATAAGTCTGATGATAAGCCTCATCACTACCTGCCACCCAAGCCCGCCCGAATCCACGGCTTTACCTATCTGTGCAATCCGGATGAGCTAAAGGAATTTAGCTCATCCTTTGGCTTCCTTAATATACTAGCCAATACTAATCTTCCAGTTCCCATGGATGAACTTATTGCCGCCTGCCTGCGACAGATGAGCCAAGCGTATGAAGACCACCATAGCTTCTTGGTCACCGCTGGCAAGTATTTAGCCACCTTACTTGGCAGCGAGTTCAAACAGCTTAAAGCCGTCCTGGAGAGAATTAAACAATGAATCAAGAAGATACTGAACAAGAAAGACAGAGACTGGGAGTGGTCGTCTCCGGTTCCTTAAATAAAGGGGTTGATGTCAGGCTGGAGGCTCAAGCTTCTGTTGAGGACATGGCTGTCGGTCGCTATGTAACCATTGAAGGGCAAAAGCGGCGCTTTTTGGGCATGGTAACCAATGTCAGCCTGGGTACAAGTGACCAGAGCCTTACCCTCAGCCCACCGGATATTTCTGATCCCTTTACTGCCGAGGTGTTGTCTGGAACCAGTATCTATGGCATACTCCATGTCCAGCCCTATCTCACCATCGGCAGTGATGTCTCAAGTATACTTGGGGGACCCCAGCCAGTGAAGACAGTGCCCAGCCACTTCTCAGTGGTCAAGCTAGCNGGAGACAGTGACATAGAACTGGTCTTTGGNAAAGAGGNNAAAGAAAGGTTCTGGATTGGNAATCCNCTGGANATGGAGACCAAGCTATGCCTTAACCTAACTGAGATGGTCAAGCGTTCTAACGGCATCTTTGGCAAGAGTGGCACTGGCAAGACTTTCCTCACCAGAATGNTACTTANTCGGCATCTTACAAAAAAGTACNGCCGTAAACCTNGTCTTTGANATGCACAGNGAGTANGGCTGGGAGGGCTCNAGNGANCAGGGNCGNAAGGTTAAAGNNCTAAAGCAGCTCTTCNCNGANNNNGTANCCGTATTTACCCTTGATGAGGANAGCTCAAAGCGCCGCAAGGTCAGCACCGACTTTATCGTCAAAATAGGCTATGATGATATAGAGCCGGAGGACATGGTATTACTTCGTCAGACCTTAAACCTTACCGAACCGGCTACTGAAGCCATCTACCAGCTGCAACGAATGTTTGGTAGAGGCTGGTTAGCGCAAGCCTTGGACTTACCAAGTTCCGAAAAGACCAGCGAATTATTAAAAGAGCTGAGCATACCTGAGAGCACTTTCCAGAACCTGAAGCGAGGGCTTAACACTATCAGGCGGCTTCCCTTTATAGAGCCGCATGCTGCCACCCAAACGGTACAGCACATCCTTGACTGCCTTGACCGAGGCATAAATGTGGTCCTAGAATTTGGCCGCTATACCGATATTACCGCCTATATCCTAGTGGCAAATTTGCTCACTCGCCGCATCTATTCTAAGTACCGAGAGAGAATGGAAAGGGCAATGAGTGAGAATTTGACTGAGCCACACCCGCTGGTGATAACTATTGAGGAGGCGCATAAATTCCTCAACCCGGAGGTTCAAAATCAGACCATCTTTGGCACTATCGCCCGTGAAATGAGAAAATACAATGTTACCCTGCTGGTAATTGACCAGCGCCCCAGCGGCATTGATGATGAGGTCATGTCCCAGCTGNGAACCAAGATAACCTGTCTTTTAGATAACGAGCAAGACCGAGACAGNGTGCTAGCCGGTGTCTCTGGCAAGAGCGAGCTTAAATCGGTGCTAGCCAAGCTGGCAGCTAAGCAGCAGGCGCTCATTTTCGGCCATGCTGTGCCCATGCCAGTAGCATTCCAGCTTCGTGAATATGGCTCGGCCGGATCATACGAAAGCTTTATCTCAAAAGGGCTCAGCAGCCCAAAGCAGGCCGAAAATGATGTTGAGGAGCTGTGGTATAGGACTTGACAACAATTGATTGTCATGCTATACTAGTTGCAAATGATAAGCATTAGTGATAATAATGAGAAGTAAAGCCAACCTAAGAGAGTATAGCTACCAAGTACTAAGTGACAGCGGGCTAAAGTTTACCAGACAACGGGCTTTAATTCTAAAAATTATTCGCCAGGGACGGGGACATCTGGATGCCGATGAAGTCTACCGCCGGGCTCGTGAAAAGGAACCCCGCCTCAGTCTGTCCACTGTCTATCGCAGCTTGCAGAAACTGAAGGAGCTGGGACTAGTAGACGAGCTCCATTTTGATGAAAACCACCACCATTACGAGGTAAAACCAACCTCGGAGCACCACCACCTGATGTGCCTTAGCTGTGGTCAGGTTATAGAATTTGACTACCCCCTAGCTCGATATGTAAAGAAAACAGTCAACGAAGCCAAGGACTTTGACATTATTGAAGCTGAGGTTCACATGAGTGGCTATTGCCCCAAGTGCCGAAAAGAGCCGAAATAATTTTTTTGCTAAGCCTATTGCAAATAAGAGGCATTTGTATTTAACAAATAGAGTTTCGGTTGAAACAGAAGAACAGTAACAGGAGGTAATTATGAAAAGCGCTTTATGGCAAAAAATTAATATCTTTCGCCGCCACCGTGGTAGTAGCCGTCACGGGGAAAGGCTGCTCATAGAGGGCGATGACTTTAAAAAGGTGGCTATTGTTGGCAACCCGAACGTAGGTAAAAGCGTCATCTTCAACAGCCTCACCGGGGCTTACGTTACCGTTTCCAATTATCCAGGCACAACAGTAAATGTATCCAGAGGCAAAGCCAAGATAGAAGGTGAGGAATTTGAGATAGTGGATACCCCGGGGATGTACTCCCTCATGCCAATCACTGAGGAGGAACGGGTAGCCAGATCAATACTGCTGGAAGAGAAACCAGAAGTAATCCTACACGTGGTGGACGCCAAGAATCTGGAGAGGATGCTACCCCTCACCCTCCAGCTCATTGAAGCTAAACTGCCCGTCATCCTAGAGCTCAACATGATGGATGAGACCAAAGCCGCTGGCATAGAAGTTGATATTAAACAACTTGAGCAGGAACTGGGCATCCCAGTAGCTGCTACGGTGGCGACTACCGGGCGAGGCATAAAGACTCTACGAAGGACACTGGTGGAATATGTTACAAGATAAAGCGCCACCGCTTAAGTATGATGACACTATAGAATCGGCCCTGAACGACCTGGCAAGCCTGCTTAAAGGGGATTACTCCATTTCCAAAAGAGCCTTAGGGCTGCTGCTCTTACAGGAAGACCGGCAGATAGAAAGACAGGTCAAAGGCCAAGAAGGATCACAGTATCCCCAAATCCAAGGTATTGTGGCCAAAGCCAGAGCCAGCTACAGCCAACCCTTAAGCTACGTCATTACCTTGAGGCGGCGGCAGGAGACAAAACGTATCCTAGCTGGAGCAGTAACCTCAGGGGAAAAGTCAGGTAAAAAGCTTACCGAGATGATAAGCCGGGCCATGATGAACCCCATAACCGGTATCCCTATCCTCCTAGTCGTTCTCTACTATGGTCTATATCAGTTTGTCGGCGTCTTCGGCGCCGGAACCATGGTTGACTTTATTGAGAGCACCATATTCGGGGAATGGATTAACCCCTGGATTACTAACCTCGTCACCAGTATTATCCCCTTCCAAATTATTCAAGATCTTTTTGTCGGCGAATACGGAATCATCACCCTGGGCTTAAGCTACGCTATTGCTATAATCCTACCCATCGTGGCCACCTTCTTTATCGTCTTTTCCATAATTGAAGACAGCGGCTACCTCCCCAGACTAGCCTTGCTTATTGACCGGGTATTCAAGAAAATCGGCTTAAACGGCCGGGCAGTGATACCCATGGTACTGGGTTTCGGTTGTGACACCATGGCTACTGTGGTCACCAGAACTCAGGAGACAAAACGCGAGAGGGTCATCACCACCCTACTGCTGGCACTAGCTATCCCCTGCTCGGCTCAGCTGGGGGTTATCTTTGGCATCCTATCAGGCAGCACAGTAGCACTACTCATCTGGATAGGGACAGTAGCCCTAGTCTTTCTGCTGGTAGGCTACTTAGCATCAAAGGTCATCCCTGGAGAGCGAACCAGCTTCTATATGGAAGTGCCACCACTAAGGCTGCCCAAACTATCCAATGTGCTGACCAAAACATATAGCCGGCTGCAATGGTATCTTACTGAGGTTATCCCACTTTTCATCTACGCCAGCATCTTGCTCTGGCTAGGAAAACTAACCGGACTCTTTGATCTTATCATCAGCGGCCTTGAGCCCGTGGTTGA
>NZEH01000010.1 GCA_002690375.1 Dehalococcoidales bacterium | reverse complement strand
AATGCGTTAAAGGCTATCTGGTGTGGGTAGACATGAGGGGCGACAGCTTGTCCATCCAGCAGTTGCTTGGACTGCGTTGTTAGCTCATCTATTGCGGCGGCACCTGTGCCTGATACTGACTGGAAAGTGGTAACAATAATCCGTTCGATGGTACTAGCCTTGTGTAGTGGATATAGCGCCATTACCATTTGAATAGTAGAGCAATTGGGATTAGCTATAATTCCCTTGTGATGCCTTATATCTTCCGGGTTAATCTCCGGTACCACTAGGGGGACATGAGGGTCCATTCTGAATGCCGAGCTATTATCAACGACTACTGCTCCTGAGTAACTAGCTATAGGTGAGAAGTGGCGGCTAACTTCGGTGCCAGCGGAGAAAAGAGCAATATCTATATCTTTGAATGACTCAGGAGTAGTCTCCTCAACCAAAGTTTCCTGATGGGAGACAAAAAGTTTCTTACCTGCTGAGCGGTCTGAAGTTAAAAGCCGGATTGATTCTATGGGGAAGCGGCGCTGCTCTAGGATCTTAATAAATTCCTGTCCCACCAGCCCAGTGGCACCAACTATAGCTAGCCTATAGCCAGGCATTATTACCTCCTATAACTCGAGTAGAGAATCAAGCCCATAGACCAACCCTTTAAGTTTTATCACTTCTTTAGTGGCTAATATAACACCTGGCATATAGCATTCTCTACTGATAGCATCATGTTTCAGACTCAGTGTCTGTCCCACTTCACCGAGGAGTATCTCCTGACGGGCTACAATACCGGGCAGGCGTACACTATGTACAGTGATACCTTCTACTTGCTGCCCCCGGCTATCGGATTGGTTTTTGAGTTGTGGTGGTCGGCTAAATGGCTTGCTTCTGGCTGCTGCCATAGCCTTGGCAGTAGCTATGGCGGTTCCCGAAGGGGCATCAGCTTTTAGATGGTGGTGTAACTCTATAATCTCGGCGTGGTCAAAATATTTAGCAGCAATCTTGGCTAGGTGTATTAGGAGGATTGCCCCAAGGGCAAAGTTGGGTGCTATTATCGCCCCAACCTTATTCGTCGTTGCCAAGTGGTCTATCTCGTTAATGTCTTTGGTAGTTAGTCCGGTAGTGCCGATGACTAGGTTAACCCCTCTGGAAGTGGCGGTGCGTGCTATCGACATGGTGGCTAAAGCGGTGGTAAAGTCTATCATCACATCAGGCTGGCAGCGCTCAAGAATATTTGCTAGGTCTGAAGAGAAGGGAACTGTAGTTGAACTATTGGGAAGTGATAAGGAATCATCGGCAGGATTAAGCTCTATAGCGCCTACCAAATCCATTCCCGGTTCACGCCATACCGCTCGGATTACCTCCCGTCCCATTTTGCCCTGCGCACCGTGAACTACCACCCTTATTGGCTTCATGGTTTTGTCCTCTACTTCCCTAGTGGCGCTGCCTGTTTATTGGGGGGCGAGAACGCTGTGGGGAAGACCTATCACGTTGGCTTCGGAATGGGTAGTCAGCGGATAATGAATCGCTTGCCTTGGTGCCGGATGGTTGAGAGTGGTTTTCAGATGAAACTCGCCGTGATAAATTTATTCTGCCTTGACTATCAATGCCAATTACCTTAACTGTAACCTCATCACCCACCTTAACTATATCATCAACCCGCTCCACTCGATAATCAGCCAGTTCACTGATGTGCACCAATCCATCTTTGCCGGGTAGGATTTCTACAAAAGCACCGAAGGTCATCAGCCGGACCACCTTGCCGGTATAGATAGCGCCAATTTCTACATCTTTGGTCAGGTCTTCGATGATTTTGATGGCTTTGTCGGCAGCTTCAGCATCAACGGCGCCAATCATTACACTACCATCATTGGAAACATCTATTGTTGTCTTGGTTTCTTCGATGATTGACCTGATTGTTTTGCCGCCGCTACCGATTACGGCGCCGATTTTATCAGGGTCAATTGTCATTTTATGCATTCTGGGTGCATAGTGACTGACTTCGGGACGGCTGGCACCGATGGTCTGTTGCATTATCTCTAGAATAGACAAACGGGCCTGGCGCCCCTGGTACAGTGCCTTTTCCAGAATTTCAAGGCTTATGCCCTTGAGTTTGGTATCCAGCTGAATGGCAGTTATGCCCTCTCTTGTACCGGCTACTTTGTAGTCCATATCCCCGTAATTATCCTCAAAGCCCTCAATATCAGTTAGGATAGCATAGTTATTAGCATCGGTGACCAAGCCCAGCGATATGCCGGCTACGGCTGAGCTTATCGGCACTCCAGCGTCCATTAAGGAGAGGCTTGAAGCACAGGCACTGGCCATGGAGGTACTGCCACTGGAACTTAAGATTTCTGAGACGAGGCGAATAGTATAGGGAAAGGTATCATCTGGAGGTATTACCGGCCTCAGGGCTCGTGCCGCCAGAGCACCATGCCCAATTTCACGGCGGCTTGGTGTGCCAATGCGTTTCACCTCACCGACGGAGAAAGGGGAGAAGTTGTAGTGGTGTATGAAGCGTCTGGTCTCCTCCAGTCCTAGTCCATCAAGTTTCTGCTCATCCCTAGCGGAGCCTAGAGTAGTAAGCGTCAGCGCTTGTGTCTCACCCCGTGTAAATAGCGCTGAGCCATGGATACGAGACAAGATCCCTATTTCACAGCTGATGGGTCGTATTTCTGTTAAACCACGACCACTGACACGCCGTCCCTTGCTTAAGATACTGCTTCTTACCTCAGTTTTGACCAGGCCATCAAAAGCGGCTAGAATATCTGCTTTGGAGAAAGACTGGCTCAAGTTCTCGCCAAGCTCTTTCTTTAGCTCAGATAGCGCCTCTTCTCGCTGTGATTTATCCGGTTGGTTTAGCGCTTGGGGAAGCCGGCCACTAACAGCTGATGAGACGGCTGATGTTAGCTCGGTTTTGAGTTCGGTAACCGGGGCGGCCACCTTGGGCTTGCCGCAGTCCTCTTGGAGCTGCTCTTGGAGGCTAATAATAGCCTGGTTTGCCTCATGAGCAAGTTTGATCGCTTGGGTAACAATTTCCTCGGAGACTTCTTGAGCTCCAGCTTCCAGCATTACCACCGCTTTTTTGGTACTGGCTACCACCAAGTTAAGCTGGCTGTCTTCAAGCTGGGCAAATGTTGGGTTTAATACCAGTTCATTATTAATGTAGCCAATGTGGATGGCACTTACCGGGCCATCAAATGGTATGTCCGATACTGATAAGACAGCAGAGCTACCAATAATAGATAGGATGTCCGGGTCACTTTCTTGGTCAACGGAAAGGACAGTGACCACAAGCTGAATATCATTACGCCACTCCTTGGGCAAAAGTGGACGCAGCGGGCGGTCGGTAAGCCGGCAGGCCAAGGTCGCTTCCTCGCTGGGGCGCCCCTCTCTTCTGATAAAGCCGCCCGGAATCTTGCCGGCGGCGTATAGTCTTTCTTCATAGTCAACGGTTAGCGGTAGGAAATCTACCCCTTCCCGTGGCTCTTTGCTTGAGCAAACGGTGACCAGCACCACCGTATCCCCATAGCGAACAGTTACCGCTCCGTTTGCTTGCCCAGCAAGCTTTCCCGTCTCAATGACGAGTTTTCTATCACCCACTGTGGTCTCAAAAGAATGGGATTTTGCCAATAACTTCTCCTTACTATCTTTTATTTGAGGATTTATTTACGTAGGCCGAGCCTCTTGACCAAGTTTTGGTAGCGGCTTGTATCCTTTCGGTTTAGGTAAGTCAGTAGCCGTCTTCTTTGGCCAACGAGCTTTAAGAGGCTGCGCTTAGTATGAAAATCATGTTTATTAGCCGCCATGTGCGCGGTTAATTGGTTTATTCTTTCGGTGAGAAGAGCTACCTGAACCTCAGTTGAGCCGCTATCCCCTTCACGTAGACTGAACTCATCGATGATACTCGCCTTTTTCTGCTGCTCCAAGTTTCACCTCTTTACTGCTTTTAGTTTAGGAAATTATAGCATAAGTTGGTATGACTGTAAAATAGAGACGTCTAAAACGAGCGTCTTGACTTGATAATTTGTATAAAGTATACTCACCTAGCTTAGCAAAGGTATAAACTGGGTCTTGGTTCAGTGTTGTTGTCGGCTGTAGATATCATGAATGTTGGCGTATGTCGGATTAGCCTTCGACTACCTGAGAATCTGTCTCTTAAAGGTAAGAGACGGGTACTTAAATCCATTACCACACAGCTTCGAAATAAATTCAATGTTTGCGTTGCCGAGGTTAGTGACCAAGAGTTGTGGCAACTGGCTACTTTGGGGGTTTGTTGCCTCAGTAACGATAAGCGCTATACCGATGAAATCTTGGCAAAGGTAGTTAATTTTATTACTCACAGTCGGGTTGAGATAGAAATGCTTGACTATGATACTGAGATTATATCTTTTTAGCAAGGGGCTGTAGTGGATACCTTAGCTTTTTGCCATCTTAACGACGCAGTCTACCGCTAAAATTTTTGATTTAGGGGAGGAGAGATGATTGAGATAGGTATAGATCCGGTAGCCTTCTTAAGTGTCGGATGGTATAACATTATGATTGCCCTGGCTATTTTGGTGGGCGTGTTGTGGATGGTAGTGCAGGTCAAAAGGGGAGCTAACCTCTCTTATGATACCGTTTTTACAGCAGCGGTGGTTGGCCTTCCTTCGGCGATAGTCTTTTCAAGGCTACTACATGTTATAGACAAATGGGAGTTTTATAGCCAGAACACGGGGCTTATAATTGGAGGCCAGGGCCTGGCTATTTATGGAGCCATTTTAGGTGGCGCCTTAGCTATCTGGATTTACAGTGAGTTCAGCCGTTTCCAGTTTGGATATTTTGCTGATTTGATAGCACCGGTGCTCCTACTGGGTCAGGCTATAGGCAGGGTAGGCTGTACCATAGCTGGTTACCATCCCGGGATAGCCACTTCTCTGCCATGGGGCGTAGTCTATACTCACCCTGATAACCCTGCTTTCGGTATAGGGGCAACCCATCCGGTGGTGGTTTATGAGATTATATATCTCCTCATAATATTTGGGGTTTTACTCAAATTAAGGGGGCGGCTAAAACCTGATGGCTCGCTATTTCTCATCTATCTTAGCCTTTATTCCCTATGGCGCTTTGGCTCGCATTTTCTGCGACTTGAGGATCCGTTTCTATTTGGCTTACAACAGGCTCAGGTAATAGCTATAATAGTGCTAGCCATCACCATCCCCCTACTTATTCGCCGGACGCGGTGGGCAAAAAAAGAGAGCGCACTGACTGAGGAATAGAATTTTTGCCAAGGGAAAAGGACATAGGCAACTATCAGAATAGGGGCTATTTCGATAGTTGCCAGCTACTTTTAATTCATCGACTTGGCTAGCTCAATCTCCATAGCCCGCTTGGTCATCGGGCCGATATTCACTGTTTGGATTATTCCCTCCCTNTTTATAAAGAAACTGGTGGGGATGGCAGGGACTTTGTAAGTCCCCGTCACTGCGCCGGTGGTGTCAAGGACGAAGGTCCAATTGTAACCATTTGCTTGAACATATTGCAGTACCTCCCCCTTGGTTTCTCTGACATCAATACCAATTATGACCACGTCTTTGTTCTTGTATTCCTGATAGATAGCTTCCATTTCTGGCATCTCTGCACGGCATGGGGGACACCAGGTAGCCCAGAAGTTAACGAATACAGTTTCTCCCCTGAAGTCACTGAGGCTAATCTGGTTACCGTCCAGGTCTGCTAGGCTGAAGTCAGGCGCCAGTTCACCTACATTTACTCCGACTGTCGCTTTCTGCTCATCGTTTGTTGTAGACTCTGTCGCTTCCTGCCCATCGCTTGTCCCAGACTGGTAGGTCACTTTACAGGCTTGGACTGCTAAGAGCCCGAGTAGAGTTACCACTAACAGTATCAGAACCACTCGTCCAGAGTGTGCTATTTTACTAAACATTTCCTCTCTCCTTTTCTTCTTGTTTAGAACGCCAACTTAGTGACTTATCAACTATAAACCATGTTGTTTAGAATGTCCAACTCAGTAACTCACCAATTATAAACCAGAAGTAGAGGATATAGCCGCCGGCAAAGATGAGTAACAGCCCACTGAGTCGAGCTACTACTGGCACTAGGCGGCGTAACCATCGATTAATCGTCTCCTTAAACAGCGCTGAACCTATGGTAACGATAGCAATGACACATCCCATTCCCAGGGCAAAGCTAACGAATTGAAGCAAGCCCGAGGTGAACCCCTTCATGGCTAGGGCACTTCCTACCACTACCAAAAAAATAGGCAGAGTACAGCTTAAGGCTGCTATTCCATAGGCGATGCCAAAGATAAAGAAACTCTTAATACCCACTGCACCGTTTTTATTCAGGCGACCAGCCAAACGTGCCGGTAAATTTGTGTAAAGATGACCTCCGGCTAAGAGGTAGATACCAAGTAAGATGAGGGCTACTCCAATGAGAACTGCCATCCAGGGTATGTAGGTCATCACGAATTGCCCTCCTGCTGATAGAATAGCCCCCATAATTCCGAAGAAGGCTACAAAGCCTAGGGTTACCACCCCGCTCATGGTCAGTGCCCGAACACTCCGCCTGAGGGGTGACTCGGTCTGGAAACTCCTCTCATCAGCTCTTAGGAAGAGAGAGACATAGGCAGGCAGCATGGCGATGCCACAAGGGCTGACCCCTGTCACCATGCCAGCACCAAAAGCGTATCCGAAGGGTAGCAGATTAGCCAGATTAGCGACAAAGCTCTCAATCATTTTTCACTTCCTTAAAGCTATCATTATATAGCAAACATTCGCTGAATGCCATCTACCGCTACCCCCAGAGAGCCGGCCACAAACCAAATAGCGACAAGGTAAAGAGCCGTCGTCTTAACTTTCACCGGTCGGTTGAGATGACGAATCACAGAGAAAGTTGTGCCGGGAGCGACTAACATAATGCTCAGTGCTGTTCCCAAACTGGCCCCTTTAACCAATAGGGCTGAGGCTAGTAAAACCTCAGCGCCACCAGTTAACTGCAAAGGCATGGTAAGGAGGGCAGACAGGTAAGGACCTTGCCAAGAGCCCTCACCTAGCCAGGGATGAATCGTATAAGCCGGTACATAAATGATTAAGGCAGAAGCCAGGCTGAGGCCGATGATAAGGGGAGTCACTACTCTTTCTAACTGGCCGATAAAGCTTTGCCAAGTGACCTGAGCCAAGTAGCGAAATTCTCTAAGTTGTAATGGTGGTGTGTCGCCGTTTGATACTGAAGATGCTAGAGCCATCTCTGCTTTCGGTCGTTGTTTTTGAAAGCTTCCCGGCCTGCGTAAGATTATCGTAGTGACAAACCAGCTTAGAGACAAAGCAAAAAGAGCGGCTAGGCCAAGTCGCAGCCAGACAGCTTCCATACTGATAAGGGAAGTTACCACTAAAGCTGGTATAGAAGCAGCTAGATTGAAAAATGCTAACCTACTAAAAGTTGATGTGATTGGCATTTTCCCATTGGGGCGCCACAGCCCGAGAAACAGGAGATGCCACACCCAGTATAAAGGCCGGTACTTGAGAAAAGAGCTACTTGGCGACTTAAGGTCAATCCCCTTCCTTTGTAACACCTCTATCAGCCCTGTG
>NZEH01000009.1 GCA_002690375.1 Dehalococcoidales bacterium | reverse complement strand
CCCAATCGTTTTTTCCCCGATGTTCTTGCCAACCCGAGACTCAAGATTGCCCACCCAAAGCATCTGATGGAACCATTAATTGAAAAAGGAGAAGTTAGTGTTGCTCCGTCCGATATCGGGCTGGTTGGTTTGGGACCCTTTATGTTTGACAGTTATGAGCCTGGAAGCATTATTCGGCTTCGTCATTTCGACCGCTACTTTGAATACGATTCTGAAGCCAATCGTCTGCCATATTTAGACGGCATAGACTACATAATTACACCTGACCCTGTGGCTATGGACATAGCTTTCCGAACGGGGCGGCTGGACGGTACCGCTCGCGGTTTTGGGCACTATCTCACAGAGGAACGCAGGCGCGGCTACTTGGAAAGTCTAGGAGATGATGTTTTCTTTACCCAAATGGAAGGAGGTACATTTCGGCTTGCTTTTAATGTTCTAAAGCCCGGCCCCTGGCAAGATGCTAGGGTTAGAAGGGCAATAGCCCTCTGGATTGATAAGAAGGCAGCTATTCCTGCTGTATTGGGCGGTTTCGGCTGGACATCGCCAGACATCTCCCCAAACAACCCCTATAAGGACAAGAAATTCGTAGTTTGGCCAAAATTCGATCTAGCGTCGCTGGAAGAGAAGCGGGCTGAGGCCAAGAGGCTTATGGAAGAGGCGGGATACGCTTCTGGCTTCACTATGGGGTATCTTACTCGCGCAAGGCAAGTGCTGGGTGGTCAATTTCTCAAAGACCAGCTGGCAGGACTTGGTATAGACTTGCAGCTTCAGATTGTTGATGAGGGAGAATGGAATCGAGCACGTGTAAGCTTGGATTATGATACGCAATCGGGCAGTCTATCGGTATTGCCTATCCCCGAGGGGACGGAAGGTGTGTACGGGCGTTTCAGTAAAAGCCCTAATTCCTACAGTAAACATGAGGATACGGAAGTAGATAGATACTACAAAACCTTGAAGGATGCAACAACGTATGATAGACGCGTCCAAGTGTGGCGTGATCTGCAGAAGTATCTCTTTGTGGACCAGACATACATCATCCCAATTGCAGAGATGACCTATGTGGTGGCTTATCGTACTTACGTGAAGGGTCTCGTTATACCTCCAGAAGATGGCCACACTTTTACCGATTTTGCGGCTGTCTGGCTGGATAAAGGGGAAAAATGATGCAGACAAGAGGACATGTTGAGTAGTTATCTGCTTCGGCGTGTGGCTATTCTCCTGTTTACCATGTTTCTCGCGTCAATCGTAGTTTTTGGCATAATGCAGCTGCTGCCGGGTGACATCGCCGCTTTGATTTTGAGTGGTGGAGGAGAAGTCGCCTATAGTGTTGAGGCGTGGGAAGCGCTGAGGGAAGAATTGGGATTGAATGATCCCTTAATGCTTCAGTATGGAAGATGGCTGTGGAGCATGGTCAGCGGCGACTTTGGAGGGCAATCTTTATTTTACGGACAGCCAATTCAAGACCTTGTGGCTCGTCAGCTTCCCGTTACACTGTTCTTGACTTTGTATACCGTAGCGCTATCTCTAATTGTATCAGTACCTCTAGGGGTTCTGGCGGCTCTAAAATGGAATCGTTGGCAAGATTATCTTGTACGGTTTGTTGTCTTTCCGGGCCAATCCTTGCCAAATTTCTGGATTGCGCTCTTACTGCTCCTCGGATTAATGTTTATCTTCCGGTGGTCACCCCCGATAGTTTACACACACCTGTGGGAAAATCCTTGGAATCACTTTCAGATGCTCNTCTTGCCTGTCCTTCTGTTAGCGTGGGGATATAGTTCACACATTGTGAGGGTAACGCGCGCTAGTATACTGGATACTATGCATGAAGATTATATCAGAACAGCGCGCGCCAAAGGTTTGTCAGAGCGCCGAATTACGATTAGACATGCGCTACGCACAGCTTTAGCCCCTATTGTTACGGTCTTGGGTTTACAGTTTGGCGTATTGCTGGGCGGTACATTGATACTAGAATCTATCTTTGGGTTACCCGGCCTTGGACGCGGCCTTATACAAGCTGCCTTAGCTCGGGATTATATAGTGGTACAAAGTTTTGTAACTCTCCTAGTATTTGCGATACTCTCCGTTAACCTTATTGTGGACTTGATATACAGAGTTGTTGATCCACGCATCTCATTCGCTAGGCAGTCTGGAGGCTGAATTTATGACAATAGTGAGAATCGGGGTCGCTTAGGTTTTGAGATTTAAGTGGCTGCTCCGGAAAAAGCCGTTGGCACTAGCCTGCGCAATGATGCTGATTGGCATTNTTTTTTTGGCTCTCTTTGCCGACCTCCTTCCGCTTCAGGATCCTCTGGCGCAGAATATCCCTAGCCAATTTGAGTCACCGGGATATGAATCCTTCTTCGGAACTGATAACTTTGGGCGGGATGTTTTTAGTCGTGTTATTTACGGCTCGCGCCCATCTTTGTATATAGCGATTACTTCTGTGGTCTTAGGTACGCTCCTGGGAACTTTGATTGGTATGATTTCGGCCTATCGGGGAGGCTGGATTGACTTGGTGTCTCAAAGAGTGGTGGACATGCTGCTAGGTTTCCCGATATTGGTGCTGGCTGTTTTCATAGTGGTGGCTTTGGGCCCATCTGCCCATGCAGTGATGATTGCCATAGCTGTAGCGGTAATGCCACAAATGGTGCGTCTCTCCAGGTCCCGTGCCCTCGCGGTAAGAGAAGAAACCTTTATACTGGCAGCGCGTGCCATAGGGGCTTCGCCGCTACGCATCGTTCTCANGCATATTCTCCCGCATACTATTTCTCCTGTCCTCACATATGCGACAGGGTATATCGGCACGGCCTTGGTAGCAGAGTCTGCTCTTAGTTTTCTTCGTTTGGGAGTACCCCCACCCTATCCTTCGTGGGGAGCTATGCTCTATGAGGGGTGGATATATCTAGAAGCGGCTCCTTGGCTAACTATCTTTCCTGGTATTGTCTTGAGCATCACTGCTTTTAGTTTCGTGTTTTTGGGCGATGCTCTACGCGATATATTAGATCCTAGAACCCGTGTTCACTTGTAAGTTAATTTTAAGAGATAATCCCATGCATAAGCTACGTATGGGATTTTTATTTGGCTCCCCGAGTAGGACTCGAACCTACAACCTAGCGGTTGCGTGCCCGAAATCATAAAATACTCCTAAAACAGCGATATAAGGTATAAACAAGGGTATTGACAACCACCTGACCGAGGACTAAACTCTAACCCTACATAAACTAGCCTGAGAAGGTAAGATCGTAGTGGCTTTTTAAGAGGCCAACATATTTTCTACGGGGAATAAATGAAACTCAAAACAGCAATTTTGGGTTTAACCTTAATATTCGTATCATTGCCCTTGACAGCTTGTGGCAAGGGAGCACCACCACCACCAACAACGACTACGCCACTATCACTAACAATGACTGCGCCGACACCAACTCTTACACCGACGCCTCCTTCGGGGGCTGCGCAAACCGTCTCATGGTAGTAGGGCAACCCGAAGGCGAGAGGTGGCCAGGGCACGGACAGAGCAATCGGGGAGGGCACGTTTCTGTTCCAATTGCGGTACAAAGCTGGGGAATGCAGATAACTTTTGTCCCGAGTGCGGGACAAAAGTGCGTGGTAAGTAGGCTTCAGGACGATAAACTCGTTTAGCAATCGCTCGTGGTGAGCTTGTCGAACCATAACAATGCATGAAACTTCCCTTCGACAATCACTAACATGTGCGGAATTCCATCTGGATAGATCTTAGCTCTTGCCAATTCTAAACATTTTGGTTCCACATACTGGGCATACACCCTGAGTTGCTGGTTATTTTGTTGTATAATTGATTTTTCTCTTCAGGAGTAAATATGGAACTAGGTGGTTCTATTAGCGGTGCGATGGGCATATCACGCAATGACATGATGGCTTTCGATAGCATCTCGTCAGATAGGGTTGTATTGGCAAATTCACGCTTTAAAATCAATTCGCGTCGTTGCTTTGCCTTAGCTGACAGCTTCAAACCCATTTAAAGCCCCATTTTTATTTAATCGCCAGTCTAACACAAGAACTGGCTCCGTTTTTGGGGGGCAGGTCAAGGATTGTAACCCATCATGTTGCGGTGTCCTTTAGGTTAATATCCTTTCCTCTTGGCTACTATGTTAAACAGTTTATTCCCATTAATATAGCGGCTCAGGTTATCACAGAATAGCTCAGTTGCCCGAAACTCATAATCTGACATATCACCGGTAACATGTGAACTTAAAATAACGTTTGGAAGTTTCCACAGCTTGCTTTCCTTAGGCAAAGGTTCAGTAGCGAAGACATCTAATCCTGCTCCTGCAATCCACCCCTCCTCCAGTGCATGAATTAGCACTTCTTCGTGCACTATATTGCCCCTGGCGACATTGATTAGATAAGCAGTGGGTTTCATGGTTTGAAGCTCCTCTTTGCCGATTAGTTTGTTCGTCTCTCGGGTAAGAGGCAAGGTCAGCACTGCAAAATCGCTCTCTGAAAGCAACTTATGCAATTGATTACTAGGTAGCATACAATCAACGTTTTTAGCTCGTGCTATGCTTTTAGTTGATCTACGAGTGGCTACAACTCTCATACCAAAAGCTTTGGAGAGTTTGGCTACCTCTCTCCCGATACTACCTAGGCCAACTATCCCGACTGTTTTAGAACGTAACACCGATGGAATAATTACCTTCCACTGCCCTTTGCGCTTCAATTCAAAGTACGATGGTGCATGTTTGACGAACATCAGCATTAGCCCAAGAACAGACTCGGCCATTGGAACGGCGTGTATGCCACTGGTATTGGTCACGACAACGTTACTACTAACTATTTCGCTGTCCAAAATGTGTTCCATCCCAGCAGACATGGATTGGATCCATTTTAGCTTTGGGGCTCTAGCAATGAGGTTCTTGGGAAATGTGAAACCATAGACTATCTCGGCGTTGGCTAGAGATGCATCGAGTTTGTCTTTTGATGAGAAGTCCCCCACGTATTCCGCTTGGACCAAATCTGAGACATCTGTCACTCTTATGTCAGGGCTCAGGTTAGCGATTTGATGAAAGGATTCCTCGCCCAGCGGAACTGTAAACAGTACATTGAGTAATTTCATAGCCCTTCAACGAGTTGTCTCCCCAACTCAAAGGCTTTATCCGTCAGTTCGCGATTAGCTGCTATTTCGCCAGGGTCGGAAGCGCTTCCGTAGACCATCCCTACTATAGTGGCCCCCACATATGTAAACGCATCTTGAAAAGTACGTATAGCATTCACGGCACCAGAATTGAAAAGGTCTGAATCTCCATAGGCCAGTACTATGCCTATTCGCTTACCTTTTAGACCATATTCCTTTAGACCATTTCCCTCTGAGACTCCTAAAGCATAACAACGGTCCATGAATAGTTTGGTTTGCGCGGAGACCGTAAACCAGTATATCGGGCTGGCAATAACGAGGGCGTCGGCCTGACGTAATTTAGGATACAATTTCTGCATGTCGTCATTAATTACACATTCAGCATTCATATCTTCACGACATATACCACAAGCATCGCATGGTTCAATGTCCATCCCGTGAAGAAAATATGTATCAACCATCGCCCCCATACTCTTTGCGCCCGAAATAACATTCTCAGCCAGAGTCGCGCTATTACCCTTTCTCCTAGGACTTCCCAGTATTGCAATCACACTAGTCACTTCTTCCCTCCTTAGTATATTCCCTCGCTATTGAACAGTCTCGTATTTTTCACCCCAAAAACACGTACTATATTCTTCTTGCCCTGCCTCCACAAAGGATACCACATCTCTAAGTTAGAGTTATGGACATTAAGACCGGATCGGTTTGAGGCATCCCCCGCCACGGCTCCACTAGGAGCGCCACGTCGCGAAACGGGGTCTGCCCAATTCCCGTTGAGTACCAAACTACTCGCAGGTGGGATGTGGGCAACTTCCCTATTCGGCGGAGTCACCAGGCGAGAATCCGTGGCTTCTAGAGGCATAACTTATCAGCGCCATCGGCATTTACCATAAAAGCCCCTAAAGGAATCCAAAACATCTCCAATACCGCCCGCAAAAAAGTGAGCCCGAGCACGGAAAAGGGGCCGACGCCTCCCGTGATCTGGGATTGAATTGGGAAGAGCCAATGACTCACTAACTCAATATGCGAAAACTCCTAGTTGTTGGTAGGGGTTTATTATAAGCTTTAAACGCGTTACAATTTGTAAAGAAACCCATTCAGCAAGATAGTAATG
>NZEH01000008.1 GCA_002690375.1 Dehalococcoidales bacterium | reverse complement strand
AATTGAAAGAGGCACTAAAGAAAGTGGGGTAATGATGCACTTGGTAACCCCAGAACTGGACGAGGGGCCAGNGGCAACCTACTGCACCTTTCCGATTAAGGGTGAACCCTTTGACCGCTACTGGCAAGCAGTAAGAGGTAAAACCGCAGCCGAGATTAAAAGAGAGGAAGGCGACGACAATTCCTTATTCAAGCTCATCAGAAAACAAGGCCTAACTCGGGAGTCTCCGTTGATAATTGCCACTCTTAAAGCCTTCAGCCAGGGTAAAGTCAAAGTAACTAATAGCAAAATTGTTGACAGACAAGGCAGATCGGTCAATGGCTACAATTTAACCAATGAGATAAACGATCTGATCAGGGAGGAGGCCGACAAGCTGGGGTAAGTTATAAAACCAGAATGGCAACCAGCTACGTCAGAATCGCTGATAAAGCGTATGCAGTTAAGCCTAGCGATATCAGATACAATCGGCGCTGGCGATGCCTTCGCCGCCAGTTCTATCTATGTACTACTTGAAGAACAAGAGCTTGAGAAGTATGGCCGACTAGGCGATATCGTCGCCCAATACCACCAGGAATTTTACCAAGCCCAATCGGATCTATTTCTTAGCAGCCTTGGTTTTCTTCCGCGGCTTAGGGGTATCTTCCTCTGGTTTACCCAAAATCTCGTCAACAATCCCATACTCTACCGCCTGCTTGGGGTCAAGATAGAAATCACGGTCGGTATCATGTATTATCTTTTCCAGCGGTTGCCCGGTATGTCCCACCAAGATGTTGCGAAGTATGTCCTGAAGCCTCATAATTTCGCGGGCAGCGATTTCAATATCAGCGGCTTGCCCATGAGCGCCACCAGCCGCCTGGTGCAGGTGGATTGTAGCATTAGGTAGGGCATAACGCTTACCCTTAGCCCCGGAGCAAAGGAGAACCGTCCCCATGCTGGCGGCCATACCAACGCAGATGGTGGACACATCGGGGCGTATCAACTGCATCGTATCGTAGATGGCAAGCCCTGAGGCAATAACACCACCAGGACAGTTAACGTAAAGTTGGATATCTTTATCCGGGTCCTCCCTCTCCAGATAGAGAAGCTGAGCAATTACAACATTAGCCACTTGGTCATTAATTGGCATACCCAACATGACAATACGCTCTTTTAAGAGCAATGAGTATATATCAAAAGCTCTCTCTCCCCTGGCGCTGCTCTCAATCACCATTGGAATAACATTCATCGGATGATTATTCATTTCGCCTCCTTTTTTCCTTTCTTGATTTTCTTTTTTGAATCCTTAGCTATTTCAACCAGCCGCTGGATGGTTTTTTGTGTCTTCAGAAGTTGTCTTACCTGCTCACGAGGCTGTGGACTATTTAGAAACTTCTGTTGCTCCTCTTTTTTTGGGCCAGCATTTTCGGTCATCTGCCCAATTTCGGCAACGAGATCAGCCTCGCCAACCTCAATCTTCTCTGCTTTAACTACCTCGCCCAGCACCAGAGACTTAGTAACCCGCTGAGTGGCATATGGTCGAAACTTTTCCTGCAGCTCTGCCTCCGTTGTCTTTTTGAGCCTTTCAAGATATTCCTCCCGGCTTCTGGCTGCCGTCTGCCAATGCCGTAACTCTTGGCTAATCATTCGGTCAACTTCCATATCCACTAGAATCGGAGGGAAGTCCACCTCACTCTGGTAAACAACAGCATCAATTACCCGTTCCTCATACTCAAGCCTAGCCTCATCCTCAGTGCTCTTTTTCAAGTCGGCAGTGATTTGCCCTCTAAGTGAGTCTAAAGTTCCAATGTCAGGAGCAGCTCCTTTAGCCAAATCATCGTTAATTTCCGGTAGTCTCTCTTCCTTAATCTCCATAACTTTCACCTTGAACAAGGCTTCTTTCCCAGCCACTAGATCAGCCGGATAATCCTCAGGTATCTTAAGCTTAAACTCTTTCTTCTCATCCCTTTTCATCCCCAGTAACTGCTCGGCAAACCCTGGCACAGGTAAGGGTGAGTCAGGAAGGACCTGATACTGTGCTCCATCCTCATTTATGAAAGGCTTACCTCCGATACTGCTTGAAATATCAAAACCAACCACATCTTTCACCATTACAGGACGCTCCACAGGCTCAAATGTAGCGTGCCGGTGGCGTAGCTCTTCTATTACAGCATCAACCTCGTTGTTACTTAATTTCACCTGCTTTGGCTTAATTCTAATATTGCGATAGTCGCCAAGCTTAACCTCAGGCGGTAACGGAACTTGTGCCTCAAATACGATCGGTTTTTTCTGCTTTAACTTGATAACTGGCCGAGTAAAAGCCTCAATATTCTCCTCCTGGATAGCATCAGCACAAGCCTTGGGCAATAAATAATCAAGGGCATCTTCCAGGAGATTCTCTTTGCCTATATGCTGCTCCAACACCGCCCGTGGTGCTTTCCCTTTGCGAAAGCCTGGAACACTCGTCTTTTTAACCAAGCGGGCATATGAGTTATCTAAAGCCTCCTTTACTTCAGCCGGCTCCATCTCAACGGTCAGCAGGACTTGCCTATTTTCTACTTTTTTACTCAATATTTTCATTACTACCTCTATGACTTATAATCTATTTTTCCCGAAGACACAGGTGTAAATCACCAAGTTGCTCCTCAGTAACTGGTGATGGAGCATCAAATAACAAATCAACTGCATTCTGTGTCTTGGGGAAGGGAATCACTTCCCTGATGGTCTCCTCCCCAGCCAGTAGCATCAGTATACGGTCAATACCGGCAGCGACACCACCATGAGGCGGAGCACCATAGTCAAAAGCTTCCAGCATATGCCCAAACAGCTGCGTAGTTTCCTTAAGGCCATAGCCCAGTAACTTAAATACTTTCCTCTGGAGATTGCTGGTGTGAATTCTAATGCTACCACCAGCAATCTCACAGCCGTTAAGTACCATATCATAGTGTCTGCCATATGCTGTTTCTGGGGCAGTATCCAACAGTGGCACATCTTCATCCCTTGGTGCCGTAAATGGATGGTGCATTGGCTGCCAATGCCCATTATCCTTGTTCCACGCTAGTAAGGGAAAGNCAACAATAAAGGCGAAGGCGAGAGTATCAGGTGNCGCCATCCCAAGTCGTTGCCCCATCTGCCGCCGCAGCTCACCCANCACNCGCTCAACCATGTTATTTTCACCGGCAATAATAAGCAGTAAATCCCCCATACTAGCAGACAGACACCGTGCCATCTCTTTAATCTGTTCTACAGTGAGAAATTTTGCTGCCACCGACTTTACCTTTTCCATGGTTAAGCCGCCTATGTCACCAGAGGAGGTGCCCAATGATATGGTTACTAAGCCCCCAGCACCAAGACCTTTTGCTAGCTCATTTAGCTCATTAAGCTGATGGCGGCTATAGCCGCCACAGCCGGGGGCACGTATACCTTTTACCTTACCCCCTTGGCCAGTAGCAGAGCTAAAAATAGCAAAACCAGATTGGCTAGCGATATCTGATAAGTCTTCTATCTCCATACCAAAGCGCAAATCGGGCTTATCAGTGCCATATCGCGCCATCGCCTGAGCGTAAGTAAGCCGAGGGAAAGGTTTGTTAAGGCGCATTTCAGGCTTAATCGTCTCCACCATGTTGGTAAACAACTCCTCAAGCAGGTTTATTATGTCCTCCTCTTCAACAAAACTCAACTCTAGGTCAAGTTGAGTGAATTCCGGTTGGCGGTCGGCACGGGTATCCTCATCACGAAAGCATCTAGCTATCTGATAATACTTCTCTATGCCAGCTACCATGAATAGCTGTTTTAATTGCTGTGGCGACTGGGGCAGAGCATAGAATTTGCCAGCATGAATGCGGCTGGGCACAAGGTAATCGCGAGCNCCCTCGGGTGTGCTCTTTATTAAGATTGGNGTTTCNACCTCCATAAACCCCTTTAAGTNCAGAAAATCACGCATAAATTTCACCAGACGATGTCTAAGATGTATATTTTCTTTCATCCGAGCTCGTCTGAGGTCTAGATAGCGATACTTAAGACGAAGGTTTTCATCAACTTTGGTTTCTTCATTGATATAAAAGGGCGGTGTCTTGGAGGAATTCAGTATCCGGACACTATCGGCGATAACCTCAACCTCACCGGTGGCTAGTTTAGGATTCTCAGTCCCCAGAGGACGGAGAGCAACCTTTCCACTTAGCCTAATAACATATTCACTACGTACCTGGCTGGCAACCTCGTAGTGTTCCTTTGATTTCTCTGGGTTGAACACCACCTGAACTATACCCTCGTTATCTCGCAGGTCGATAAATATCAGCCCNCCATGGTCACGNCGGCGGTGGACCCAACCAGCNAGGGCCACNCCAATACCAANATTATCTTTNCTTANCTCACCACAGCTATGGCTCTTGAGCAAAATCNCCCCCTAACTTTAGACAATAGCTATGATTATAGCCTACGAGCCATGCATTCTTCAAATTATGTCTTCCAGCCCTTATATCCACCGCCGACTACCAGCACTGCTTTTCGAAATCAGCTACAATGTTTTTTCTTTTTGTTATAGCGTATTCCACACCATAATTTTTCTTCAGCCTAGTTGGCACACAGCAACAGGAACAACAGCTACATAAAGCATAGAACAACCCCTGGCACTGCATCACAGTGTGCATCATCCCACTACCGTGACACTGCCGCATAACTTCCTTAGCTTCCTCTTTGGAAACCTGACGAAACCCTTTTTTCCCCATCTTAGAGTATATTTCTCTACCGGCACCAACGACTATCTCAGTCATAATCGGACGATCGCAATTGTGAAATACCTGCCGGCAGCCACAGGGGCCCAAGGCTACACTATTTGAGACATCAATCATCCGCTCCGCCTCGCCCAGGGTGATAAAATAACCGCCATGCCTATTTCTACCATAGCTATTAGCCACCCATCGCACCAGCCTCCCCAGTAACGGTATGAGTGTTAGCTTGGCTGAAAAAATATAAAGCTTAAGAAACTTATGCCGAAATCGTCCATAGAAAGGCAATGTATGATGCATTTTATCCTATTTTGCTTTACTCGATTTAAGGGCTAAAAACTGGGTAGGAACTTATGGCTTGACGACTTATTTAACCATACATTATACTATTGCATTAAAACTACTTACGGCCTATGGCTTTAGTCATCACTATATGATACAATGTGACGTTGGTAGTAAACAGTAAGTATACTTTGATAAGCCTTACTTGGCAAANATATCAGCCTCATTATACCAAAGTTAAAGACTTTTATGAAAATTGCTATTAGTGGCAAGGGTGGCGTAGGCAAGACGTTACTAGCATCGCTCCTGACTAAGGCATTTAGTAAATCTGGCTATCGCGTCATAGCTATAGACGCCGACCCTGATGCTAATCTAGCCGCCACTCTCGGTTTTACCGANACNGAGAAGANAACCCCTATATCTGAAATGAAGGAGCTTATAGCNGAAAGGACAGAAACTCAGCCGGGTAAGNCGGGNCTCTACTTTAAGATTAATCCTNAGGTTGATGACATACCAGAGAAGTACTCACTAAAGCATAATGGNATTAGGCTTTTGGTTATGGGACCGGTTAAGAATGGGGGTGCCGGCTGTTACTGCCCGGAAAATGCGCTTTTGGCTGCTCTACTGGCCCACCTACTTATAGCTAGAAATGAAGTGGTCATTCTAGATATGGCAGCCGGTCTAGAGCATCTGAGTCGTGGCACCGCTAAGACAGTAGATAAGCTAATTATTGTCGTAGAACCAGGTAGGAGCAGCCTAGAAACAGCCTTTAGAATCGCCAAANTAGCCAAAGANATCGGNCTAGAGAATATCGCTGTGGTTGGAAACAAAGTTCANAATCAAAAAGAGAGAGAATTTATTACTTCCNAACTTACCGGTTTTGAGCTTCTCGGCTTTATCCCCTATGACCAGGCAATGGTGGACGCCGATGTTAGCGGTAAGTTCCTTCTGGATGCCAGTCTGAGCATTACTAAAGCGGCTAGAGATATCTACCACAAACTGGCGACCGCTACTAACGCATAGACTGACAAGACAAGTTTCAGTTAAGTAAAGATAAAATAGCACGAAAGGAGCTAAGTAAAGAATGACAAAATTCGATATCACCTCGCTGGATCCTACCAAGCTTAAAGACTGGCAAGTTGCCGAAGAAGCCGAAAAACACATGAAAACCNTTCAGCAGCTNGCTGNTGAATGGGGTATTTTAGGGGATGAGCTTTTGCCCTATGGGCACTATCTGGGGAAGGTTGATTTTGCAGCTGTTTTAAAGCGCTTAAAAGACAGGCCCAACGCCAAATATATTGATGTTACCGCCATAACTCCTACCCCACTGGGTGAGGGTAAAAGCACTACCGCCATGGGCTTGGTTCCAGGCCTCGCCAAAAGAGGTAAGAATGTATCCGGCGCCATTCGGCAACCATCGGGAGGTCCTACCTTTAATATAAAGGGCAGTGCTGCCGGTGGTGGCCTCTCTCAGTGTATCCCCCTTACTCCATTCTCACTAGGGCTAACCGGTGATATAGACAATGTAACCAATGCCCACAATCTGGCCATGGTAGCGCTTACCTCCCGCCTACAACATGAGTTTATTAATAGCGATGAGTTTCTGGCTAAAAGAAACCTGAAGCGACTTAATATTGACCCACGCAATATTGAGATGAAGTGGATAATGGACTTTTGCGCTCAAGCCCTTAGGGAGATTATCATCGGCATTGGCGGCAAAATGGACGGCTTTATGATACGGTCCGGCTTTGCTATATCAGTAAGCTCAGAGGTTATGGCCATATTTTCTGTTTTTACTAGTCTCAAGGATTTACGTGAGCGGATGTCGAGAATTATTGTTGCCTATGATAAACAAGGTAAGCCGATTACCACCAAAGACTTGGAAGTGGATGGTGCCATGACTGCCTGGATGGTAAAAGCGGCCAATCCAAACCTTCTCCAAAGCTTAGAGGGGCAGCCAGTGCTGGTTCATGCCGGCCCCTTTGCCAATATAGCCGTAGGGCAATCCTCCATTGTTGCCGACCAAGTGGCACTAAAGCTTTCAGATTACCATGTGACCGAGAGCGGTTTTGGCGCTGATATTGGCTTTGAGAAGTTCTGGAATATAAAGTGCCGCCTAAGCGGACTAGTCCCCAACTGTGCTGTTATTGTGGCTACCGTTAGGGCACTCAAGATGCATGGAGGCGGGCCCAAAGTAGTTCCCGGTAAACCACTGGATGCTGCTTATACTGCTGAAGGGCTTGAGCTGGTAGAAAAGGGGTGCACCAATCTTATTGCCCATATAGAAACGGTGAAAAAATCAGGTGTAAACCCGGTGGTCTGCATCAATAGCTTCCATACCGACACCAAAGAAGAGATAGCTATAGTTAAAAGGGTAACCGAAGAATCTGGCGCCAGGGTCGCTGTCTCCGAGCACTGGCTAAAAGGTGGCGCCGGTGCCTTAGAACTGGCTGATGCTGTCATTTCTGCCTGCGAGGATAAAGTGGACTTTAAGTTCCTCTATGAGGAAAATGTTCCCCTACGTCAGAGGATTGAACTTATTGCCCGTGAGGTCTATGGTGCTGACGGTGTCAGCTACTCCCCTGAAGCCTTGGCTAAAGCGGAGAGGCTAGAGAATGACCCAAAGATGAAGAACAATGTTACATGCATGGTAAAGACCCACTTAAGCCTATCCCATGACCCAAGCCTAAAGGGCAGGCCCAAGGGATGGATTCTACCCATCAGGGATATCTTAGTCTATGGCGGCGCCGGTTTTAATGTGCCGGTAGCTGGTAGTATTAAACTCATGCCGGGGACTTCATCTGATCCCGCTTTCAGAAGAATAGATGTTGACGTAGAAACGGGCAAGGTCAAAGGCCTATTCTAATTATACCTGAGGCGACATAGGAGTAAAGAGATGGCGAAAAATTCGCCGAAGAAGAAAATAAGGGTTCACTTTGACCCCGATAATACTGATATGATTGTGGAGTCGGGAGCCAATCTAAGAGAAACAGCCCTTGCTGCCGGGGTGCATATCAATGCCTCCTGCGATGGCATCGGCACCTGTGGCACCTGCAAGGTAATGATTAAAAAAGGGAAAGTAGAGAGCTCAAGGACAACTAGGGTCTCTGATGAAGAGTTTGTCATGGGTATCAGGCAAGCCTGTCAGAGCCGAATAGTCACTGATTTAATTGTTCAAGTCCCGGTGGCATCAAGACTGGAGGGAGCTGTTCTTGAGCGGGAAAAAGAAGCGATGGTAGCCGATATTCAACCGCTAGAGATACTAGCTAAAGGCTGGAACTTTAATCCGCCGGTTAGTAAACTGTTACTTGATCTTAAGCCGCCGACATTAGCCGATAATACAAGTGACCTATCCCGACTGCTAAGAGGCCTAAAACAGCAGTATGGTCTTAGTGACGCCTCGGTAGACTTTACTGTATTAAAAAAGCTGTCCCGGGTTCTGCGTGATGGCGACTGGAAGGTTACGGTTACCGCCCTGCGGGATAGCAAGCCAAGGCTTAATGTAATCAATGTTGAAGAGGGAGATACCAGAGCCAGACATTATTCCATAGCTTTTGATATTGGAACCACTGGCGTCCGTGGGCAGTTACTTGACCTAAACCGGGGCAAAGTCCTAGCACAAGGCATAGACTACAATGGACAAATAAGCTACGGTGAGGATGTTATTAGCCGAATAGCCTACTCTCAAAAACCAGATGGTCTTAAAAAACTCGGACGAGCAGTTATAGACACCATAAACGGATTGCTTCGAGAGCTAACCAAGCAGGCTGGGGTTGAAGTTAAGGACATTTCCCATATGGTCACTAGCGGCAATACGATAATGGTCCAACTAATGCTTGGCCTTGACCCCAAGTATATCAGGCTATCGCCTTATGTGCCGACTATTAATATGGCGCCACTAATTAAGGCAAGCTCTCTCGGCATCAAACTAGCAGAGCATGTTCACCTCTATACCCTGCCTTCAGTTGCTAGCTATGTTGGCGGCGATATAGTGGCCGGCGTTCTCGGAGCCGGCATATATCAGCGGAAAACGGTAACCCTGCACATAGACATAGGTACCAATGGTGAGATAGTGATTGGTAATTCCGATTTTATGGTAACCGCCTCCTGCTCAGCCGGTCCCGCTTTTGAAGGTGGCGGCATAAAACATGGTATGATAGCCGCCTCAGGCGCCATTGAAGACTTTAGTATTAATCCGTCAAATCTAGAGCCGATACTTACTACCATAGGTGGAGTCAAACCAAAAGGAATCTGTGGCTCAGGGCTAATAAACATCGTCGCCGGACTGCTAAGAGTCAAGGCTATCAGCCAGAATGGCAAGTTCAATACTGAGCTAGCCACTGACAGAATCAGACAGGGTGAGGATGGCTACGAGTATGTTCTGGCTTGGGCAGCTGAAACTCAGATTNGCAGGGATATTGTTTTTACNGAGATAGATATTGATAACCTCATCCGNGCCAAGGCGGCTATGTATGCCGGCTGCCAGACACTAACAAAAAGCNTAGGGACTAAATGCTCTAATATAGANCAGGTAATTATCGCCGGCACNTTCGGCAGTAATATTAATATTGAGAATGCCATCACTATTGGGNTTCTGCCGGATCTTGCGCGGGATAAATTTATCTTTATTGGCAACGNCTCCCTTCTGGGAGCTAGGCTAACCTCCTTCTCTACTGACCTAGTTGATGAAGGCCAAAGAGTTGCCAGAATGATGACCAACTTTGAACTATCTGAAAATACCAATTTTATGAATAACTATGTAGCCGCTCTATTTCTACCACATACCAATATCGATGAATTTTCATCAGTAAAAGTAAAGGTGGGCTAAAAATTTGTGCTTTAAAATTGCTGTATCCGGTAAAGGTGGTAATGGGAAGACCTCAATAGCTAGCCTTATTATTCGTTATCTGAAAAAAAATAAACTGGGGCCAATCCTAGCCGTTGACGCTGATGCCAACGCCAACTTGGGAGAGAGCCTAGGTCTTAGCTTCGAAGAGACTATTGGCTCAATAATCGCCTCCTTTAATGACGAAAAGATGAAGATACCCTCCGGACTTACCAAGGGAGCTTATTTGGAGTTTAGGTTAAATGAAACCATAGTTGAGAGTGAGGGCTTAGATCTTATAGCCATGGGCAGGGGGGCAGGTACCGGGTGCTACTGCTACCCAAATACAGTGCTCAAGAATTTTATCGACAGTCTGGTGNCAAATTACACCTATATGGTTATGGATAATGAAGCCGGAATGGAGCANTTAAGCCGAAGAACAACCGAGGATATTGATGAGCTANTGCTAATNTCCGACCACTCGGTTAAGGGCATCCGAACAGTGGCTCGTATCAGAGATTTAGTCTCCGAACTTAAACTGGTGGTGAAGAGACAATCGATAATAATCAATCGCGTCCCTAAAGTTATNGACNCACNCATTACTAGGGAGCTTAGCGAGNTAGGACTAAAACCAATAGCNACTATACCTTTAGATGAAGAACTACGCCAGTATGACCTAGNGCAAAAGCCACTTCTTGAGTTGCCCGATACCTCCAAGGCAGTCCAGGNGATTGGCAAATTAATGACCAAGGTTCTTAACCAGAAGTGAGGAAAAGAGAATGACGGCAAAAATCATCAGTGGCACCGAAATTGCCAAACAGATTCGGGAGGAGTTAAAGAAGGAAATCGCTGANCTGAAGGAAAAGCGTAATCTTATACCGGGATTAGCCACTATCCTAGTCGGTAGCGACCCACCTTCCCAAGTCTATGTTAGCTCAAAGGTGAAGACATGTGAGGCGCTGGGCATCTATTCAGAAAGGCACGACCTATCTGCTGAAACCGATGAGCCAACACTGCTGGGCCTCATTGACCGATTAAATAAAGACCCCAAAATTCACGGTATCCTAGTGCAGTTACCCCTACCCAAGCATATCAACGAGACCAACATTATTTTAGCCGTTGACCCCAAAAAGGATGTTGACAGCTTTCACCCAGTGAATGTGGGCAAATTGATGATTGGGGAACCGGACTATCTGCCCTGCACTCCACACGGTATTCAGGAGTTACTTATCAGATCAGGGGGCAAAATTAGTGGAGCTGAGGTCGTTGTTGTCGGCCGTAGTAATATCGTTGGAAAACCTTTGGCCAACATCCTCCTGCAAAAGAAGGCCGGGGCTAATGCCACCGTTACTGTATGCCATACTGGAACCGATGACATCGCCTTTCATACCAGACGGGCTGATATATTAATTGTAGCTCTCGGAAAATCAANCTTTATCACCGCCGACATGGTCAAAGAGGGGGCGGTGGTGATAGATGTCGGCATTCACCGAATTGGAAAAACCGCAGAAGGCAAAGCCATCCTATGTGGCGATGTTGACTTTNACGCCGTTAAGGAGAANGTTAAAGCAATAACCCCGGTACCTGGTGGAGTAGGTCCGATGACTATAACTATGCTTATGCTAAATACACTTAAGGCAGCCAAGCTGGCTGCCGGGCTAGCTTAAAACGAGAGGAGATAAAGATAAATGGAATATAACATTGAGGAGAAGAGTGCCCCCGGCCGGGACAAGGTAAAGGTATTGGGAGCCACCTTTGAGGAGGGTAAACCCAAGGGGGAGGATGCCGGGAAGTGGCGGCAGAAACTGAGGAACAGAGACGAAAAACTAAAATATCTTGAGTCTGGTGAGAGATACTGGTATAGTAAAGAATGGTTCGGTAGTGAAAAAAGAAAGAACCCAGCGTGAATTAGGAGGTAAGAATGGCCTTTGATCTTCCCAAACTGTCCTATAGTGGACAAATCAGAGAAATAACACTGGGTGAAGGGGACAAAGCCATAACTGTTGGCGGTGAGACATCTTATCCCTTCCACCTCTTTGAAGGTGATCTGCCACACGTACCCAAGATAGCCATGGAGGTTTATGATACGCCGCCTGATAACTGGGCTGCGGCTGCCATGGAGCCATTCAATGGGGTAACCGATGATCCAGTTGCCTGGGCCAAAAAATGCATTGATGACTACGGGGCAGAAATGATCTGTCTTCAACTGGAAAGCACCGACCCTAACAATCTTGACCGCAGTGCCCCTGAAGCCGCCGAAATTGCCAAAAAAGTAGCTGATGCTATCAATGTCCCTCTAATCGTCTGGGGAACAGCCAATCATGCTAAAGATACCGAGGTCTTAAGAAAAGTATGTGAGCTCTGCCAGGGGAAGAGCCTGATAATAGGACCGGTTGAGGAAGGAGATTATAAAAAGATAGCTGCCGCNGCNATTGGTTACCAGCACACAATAGCTGCCTCAACTCCTATAGACATAAACCTAGCTAANCAGCTTAATATTCTGCTGGGCAATCTTGGCGTTGCTGACGACCGGCTCTTGATAGACCCTACTGTTAGTGGCATAGGCTACGGTATTGAATACTGCTACTCAGTAATGGAGAGGATACGGGTAGCCGCCTTAACTCAGCAAGATGAAAAACTCCAGATGCCTATCATTTGCAATATATCCAAGGAAACATGGAAGACTAAAGAAGTAAAGATACCAACCAAAGAAGACCCCAAGCTCGGGAATGCCGAAAAGCGGGGTATTCTACTAGAAGCTATGTCAGCTATGGTCTTGCTTCTAGCTGGAGCAGATGTATTGGTTATGAGACACCCGGAGGCAATAAAGCTGACTCGTGAGATGATAGCTGAATTGACAGCTTCATAAAATGATTAACGGCTGGAAATTGGTGATAACTATCTTGACAAGATGGATAAGCTAAGTTATTATTAATAATAGTTATCGTTATTAATTTTAATAAACATGACTTTTTATTTTATACCATGCATAGGAAATCGAAACAGAAAGAGGCTATCTTTAAGGTAATGAAGGAGACAACCTCCCATCCTACCGCAGAGTGGGTCTATGAGCGAGTAAGGCGCGAAATACCCAATATCAGCCTAGGGACAGTCTATCGTGACCTCGAATCGCTAAAACAGGAGGGGGAGATATTGAAATTAGGTCTCGCGGGTACTCGAAGCCGGTTTGATGGTAAAACTGAGAACCACTATCATTTCCGCTGTCTTAAATGCGGCCGCCTTTTTGATATAAACGGACCGGCAGATAAAAAAATTGATGAGCGGCTAGCCCAAAAAACAGGCTTTACCGTCTTTGAGCATCGCTTGGAATTTCATGGATTATGTAAGAGTTGTCAGTCATGAAATCGTCTTAAAATATAATTAAGACGATTTCATTGGTGTAAAAGCAGACTCAACTAAAAAGGAGGGAATTATGGTAGAATTAATCAATGAGAACAAACTAGGTATCGCTAATGCCAGTCCCGTAGAAGAAGCAGTGATAGCTAATTTTAAGGGCGAAACGGCTGAAGTTGGTCTCTACCTAGCCATGGCTAGGCAAGCTCAAAGGGAAGGCTATCCCGAAATAGCCGGTGTGCTCGANACTATTGCATGGGATGAAGCTGGGCATGCTGCCCGCTATGCCGAACTTGGTGGTATGATATCGGAAAGTACCAAGGAAAACTTGGAGAAAATGCTTGCTGGTGAAACGGGGGCTAACAAAGGCAAGCGCCAGGCAGCGATTANAGCAAAAGAGGCAGGGGTAGATGAACCTCACGACCTCTTTGATGAAACTTCTAGGGANGAGGCACGTCACGCCAGAGCCCTCGAAGGGTTGTTAAAGAGATATTTTAANTAAGGAACTAAGTTACTTCNATNGACATCATATTGGACTACAATCAAGCGAAGTAGTNAAAGATNGGGGAAGGAGAGTGTTTGATGGCGGAAAAAGAGATAAAAAAGAGTATTGATAGTGCCACCGTCGATATGCTAGAAAAAGCATCAAGCGATGGGGTTAGCACCGCCTTTAGTCGAGCAGCAACAATGAAGCCCTGTCCCATAGGTGCTGAGGGCAGCTGCTGCAGTAATTGTGCTATGGGGCCCTGCCGGGTTCCCATGCCTAGAGGCAGAGAAGAGACTCTGGAGGACAAACAAAAAAGAAAAGGGGTCTGTGGTGCCACCGCTGAGACCATTGCCGCCCGTAATTTTGCCCGTATGATAGCCGCCGGGACGGCATCCCACTGTGACCACGGCCGTGAGGTAACCAAGATATTTTTAGCCGTGGCCAAGGGAGAGGCCCCAGGCTACAAAATCAAAGACGAGCAGAAGCTCCTGCAGCTAGCTCTAGACTTTGGCATCAAAATTGGCGACCGTAGCAATAACGAAATAGCCATTGATGTTGGCCAAACCCTCTCAGACGAGTTCGGCAAGCAGGAAGGAGAACTTTTGTTTCTTAAACGGGCGCCACTTAAACGCCAAGAACTGTGGCGAAAGCAGGGGGTTGTCCCACGTGGTATAGATAGAGAAGTAACTGAGGCAATGCATCGCACTCATATGGGCACTGACCAAGACTATCACAGCCTGCTCCGCCACGGGGTCAGGACTGCCCTGGCTGACGGCTGGGGGGGCAGTATGATTGCCACCGAGCTACAGGATGTCCTGTTTGGCACCCCGTCACCGGTAGCAAGTCAGATAAACCTCGGCGTGCTCAAACAAGACGAAGTAAATATTATTATTCATGGCCACGAGCCCTATCTTGCCGAAATAATTGCCGTTGTGGCTCAGGATCCGGAGCTAATCGACTACGCCAAGTCCAAAGGCGCTAAAGGGATAAATCTAGCCGGTATGTGCTGCACCGCCAACGAGATATTGATGCGCCACGGCATACCTATAGCCGGTAATTTCCTGCAGCAAGAGCTCGCCATAGTTACCGGAGCCCTAGAGGCCATAGTGGTTGATGTCCAGTGTGTTATGCAGGGACTGGCCGATGCTGCAAGCTGCTATCATACTAAGGTCATTACCACCGACCGCAGAGCCCATATGCAAGGCGCTACTCATATGGAGTTTGATGAGCATAAAGGTACTCAGTCAGCTAAAGCAATACTTAAAGCCGCCATTGATAACTTCCCTAACAGAGGGAAGAATGTTCGTATTCCCAAGGAGAAGACCGACCTCATCGCTGGCTTCAGTCATGAGACCATTAACTATTTACTCGGTGGAATGTTTCGGGCTTCCTACCGGCCACTTAACGACAATATAATAAATGGCCGAATCAGGGGGGTGGCCGGTGTCGTCGGATGTAATAACCCACGGGTCACCCACGATATGCAACTAGCTATGGTAAAAGAACTCATCAAGAATGATGTCTTGGTACTTCAGACCGGCTGTATGGCTATGGCTAGTGCTAAAGCCGGGCTGATGGTTCCCGAAGCAGCGGCTAAATATGCCGGTGCCGGCTTAGCCTCAGTATGCGAGGCGGTTGGTATCCCACCAGTACTGCACGTGGGCGCCTGTATTGATAACTCTCGCCTCCTGATGGCGGCAACAGCCATGGTTAAAGACGGCGGCTTAGGTGACGACTTAAGTGACCTACCAGTAGTCGGCGCCGCCCCCGAATGGA
>NZEH01000007.1 GCA_002690375.1 Dehalococcoidales bacterium | reverse complement strand
TGAGCGGCGCTTTCCCATAACAGAGAGGTCGTTTCCAGTTGATGCCAGTAACCCGTTCTTTACCCTTGACCGAAATTACTGTATCCTCTGCGCCCGGTGCACACGTGCCTGCAACGAAATTACTGTAGTAAATGCCATAGAAATAGTTGACCGTGGCTATGAGAGCCGGGTCAGTACCTTTGGTGATAAGCCGCTACTTGAGTCAATTTGCCAATCCTGTGGTGAATGCGTTGTCCGCTGTCCAGTAGCCTCCCTGGCAACCAAAAATGCTATCCAACCAACATCTGAAGTAGAAACCATCTGCCCTTATTGTGGGGTTGGCTGTGGCCTGTACCTCGGCGTCCGTGATGGCCGAATTATATCTGTTCGAGGTAGTAGAGAAAACCCGGCCAGCAAGGGACGGCTCTGCGTCAAGGGACGCTACGGCATTACTGAATTTATTCATCATCCGGAGCGCTTAAGTCACCCCCTCGTCAGGCGCAAGGGGAAGCTTACCGCAGCAAGCTGGAATGAAGCCCTAGACCTTGTTGCCCAGAGACTGGCCAGCTACCGAAAAGACCAGGTAGCGGTAATTTCATCAGCCAAGTGCACCAATGAGGAAAACTATATCATCCAGAAGTTTACCCGGGCGGTACTGGGCACCAACAGTATTGACCACTGCGCTCGCCTGTGCCATTCCCCGTCTGTAGCCGCCTTGGCCCAAAGCTTTGGCAGTGGCGCCATGACCAACACCAATAATGATATTGGTGATGCCGCTTGCATTCTGGCTATCGGCACCAACACCACCGAATCCCACCCTATAATCGGTTTTAATGTAAAGAAAGCGACCCGCCAAGGGACAAAGCTCATCGTGGCTAACCCTCGTAAGATCCACTTAGTGCGTTTTGCCACTCTATGGCTCAGGCAAAGACCGGGCACCGATGTCGCCCTGCTCATGGGTATGGCCAAAGTCATCGTGGACGAGGGACTACATGACTCAAGCTTTATTGAGGAGCACTGTGAGAATTTTGACACCCTCAAGGAATCGCTCAAGGGCTTTGACCTGACTTTAGCGGAAAAGATTACCGGGGTACCCCAAAGTCAAATAGCCGAAGCTGCCCGCATATATGCTAGCAATAGTCCAGCGTCTATTCTATATGGCATGGGTATCACCCAACACTCTCATGGTACTGATAATGTAATCGCCATCGCCAACTTGGCAATGCTTACCGGCAATATTGGCCAGCCCGGCAGCGGCGTTAACCCCCTAAGAGGGCAGAACAATGTGCAGGGTGCCTGTGATATGGGGGCGCTGCCCGAAGTCTATAATGGTTATCAGCCGGTAACTGCCCCGGCCATTAAGGAGAAATTTGAATCTGCCTGGGGTAGCGCCCTATCTCCCACTACCGGATTAACCATCACCGAGATTTTTGACGCCGCCCACCAGGGAAAACTCAAAGCTCTCTATCTTGTCGGCGAGAACCCCATGCTGAGCGAGCCTGATGCCAGTCATGTCCGAGAGGCGCTTTCCAAGCTGGAATTTTTTGTCGCCCAAGATATTTTCCTATCTGAATCAGCCGAACTAGCTCATGTTGTCCTACCCGGGGCAACCTTTGCCGAGAAGGATGGCACCTTTACCAACACCGAACGGCGGGTGCAGCGGGTGAGAAAAGCTATTGAACCACTGGCCAACTCCAGAGCTGACTGGCAGATTACATGCCAGATTGCTAAACGGATGGGAGGTAAGGGCTTTAGTTTTGAGCACCCGTCTCAAATTATGGATGAGATTGCCCAGCTCACCCCAAGCTACGGCGGTATCTCCTTTGAGCGTCTTGAGGCAGAGGGCCTACAGTGGCCCTGCCCAACCAAAGAACACCCGGGGACACCTATTCTACACACCAAGCAGTTCACCAGAGGTAAGGGTAAGTTCATACCCCCAGAGTATAAGCCCTCTATGGAACTACCCGATGACGAGTATCCCCTAGTGCTGACTACAGGGCGGAGTATTTTCCAGTACCACACCGGTACCATGAGTCGAAAAGTAAAAGGGCTCAACATATTCAAGAATGAGGAACAAGTAGAACTCAATCCAGAAGATGCTAGAAAGCTAGGCATTACTGATGGTGATGCGGTAAAAGTCATATCCCGACGAGGAGAAGTGACTGCCAGAACCAAAGTAACCGAGGCTTCATCGGTGGGGGTAGTCTTTATGACCTTTCACTTCACTGAAAGTCCGACCAATGTACTCACCAACCCAGCTGTTGACCCGATTGCCAAGATTCCCGAGCTCAAGGTGTGTGCGGTAAGGGTTGAGAAAATTGCCCAACCTGTCTAGGGCAGAACAGCTATGCAACTTATCGGTATTGATATAATAGAGATAGCCCGCATCAAGAGGGCTATCACTCGCCATGGGGAGAACTTCCTCAAGCGGGTATATACCGAGCCAGAGATTGAGCTATACCGTACAAAGCCTGCCTCTCTGGCAGCCCGTTTTGCAGGCAAAGAAGCAGTAATAAAGGCACTGCAAACTAAAGGTGCTAGCTTAAGAGAAATAGAGATACTATCTGAGCCTGATGGTAGACCTCAAGTAAAGCTCCACAGCAAAGCCAAAAGGCAGGCAGCTGACCTAGGCCTAGCTCGTCTGGCTATCAGCCTGTCTCACTCCAGAAAATATGCCATTGCTTTTGCAATTGGTGAAGCAAAATAAGGCCACTACACAGAGGCCTACAGTGAGATTATTTAGCCCTCCACATACTAGCCTCTGGTAGCCACTGATTTTGCCTTCTTCCCCTTAACCAGCAGAAGTGATAGAATTAAAATATAGAACTGCCAAACGATAAGGAACGCTAAAATGTCAGGTCATTCTAAATGGTCTTCCATCAAACACCAAAAGGGAGCAGCTGATGCCCGACGGGGTAAGCTGTTTACCAAACTAACCCGTGAGATTATCGTCGCTGTGCGTGATGGCGGGGCTAATCCTGAAGTAAATCATCGCCTGCGCCTGGCAATTCAAAAAGCCCGTGATAACAGCATGCCCTCGGACAATATTGAGCGGGCTATTAAGCGGGGTGATGGTACACTGGAAGGGGAAAAGCTGACAGAAGTGGTTCTTGAGGGCTACAGTCCCGGTGGAGCCGCTATCCTGGTAGAGGCACTGACCGACAACCGTAACCGCACTATACAAGACGTAAGGAACATGTTTGCCAAAAGCGGTGGCAGTCTGGGAGAGAGCGGTAGCGTCACTTGGCTCTTTGACCATAAAGGGCTGATTATAATAGCAACTGCAAATCAGGATGCCGATGAGCTGGCTCTTAAGGCAATTGACGCTGGCGCCGAAGATGTTAACAATGAGAAGGGTTATATTGAGATCTATACCAAGCCCGAAGAGCTAGAGGCGGTAAGGTCTGCCCTAGAGCAGAACAGTGCCACCATCGACTCGGCGGAACTGGTCAAGGTGCCCAAGACTACGGTAAAACTTGATGAACACACCTCGGTTCAGGTGCTAAAGCTACTGGATAAGCTAGAGGAGTTGGATGATGTCCAGCGTGTTTCTAGTAATGTTGATTTCGCCGATGATGTTCTAGAGAAATATAAGTCGCAAAGTTAGGTCAGGTAGTAGTGAAAGTTTTGGGCATTGACCCGGGCACAGTAGTTGTCGGCTACGGGGTGATAGACAGCGAAGGTGATGAAATGACCCTGATTGACTGCAATGCCCTAACATGCCCGCAACGCTCTCCCATTGGAGAGCGTTTGAGTTATTTCTATAATAAACTCTCAGAGATTATCGAACGCTATCAGCCGGATGCCGTAGCCGTAGAGCAGCCCTTTATGGCTAAGAACGCCCGATCAGCGCTGGCAATCGGCAAAGCTCAGGCAGTAGCGATTCTGGCAGCAGCCAATAAGGAAATTCCAACTTATGAATACACCCCGACTCAAATAAAGCAGAGAGCCGCCAGTTACGGTGCCAGTTCCAAGGAGCAGGTTCAGGAGATGGTCAGACTTCAGCTGGGGCTGGCCGAAGCCCCTCAGCCGAATGATGCCGCTGATGCCTTAGCCGTGGCCATCTGCCACCTGCGTGAAATACACCTTAGCAATTTGTTAGCCAGCAGCGAACAGGAGCCAAGATGATAGCCAGCCTTGAGGGTAAATTAGAATCATTAGGTGGTGACTTCGCTATTATTAACGTTGGCGGCGTCGGCTTTCAGGTATATATGCCAACCTCTACCCTGAGCACCTTAGGCGCTATCGGCAAAGAGGTCAAGCTCTACACCCACCTTCATCTCCGAGAGGATAATGCCACCCTCTACGGCTTTGCCTCAACCGATGAACTTGAGCTTTTTCAGACCCTAATAAATGTCTCTGGGCTGGGTCCTAAACTGGCGCTGGCGATGCTATCCGCCATGAGTGTAGAAAAGCTTACCGCGGCTATCGTTACCAGTAATGCCGACCTGCTAACAGTGATTCCGGGAATAGGCAAGAAGGTAGCCAGTCGGCTTATCTTGGAGCTTAAAGATAAAATTGCTGCCGGCTGGGTAACAACACCAGCGGCTGAACTAGCCGCCGAAAACACCGATGTTTTAGCCGCCCTGACCTCGCTGGGCTATTCGGCGTCAGAAGCCACCCGCGCAGTAGCCACCCTACCACACGACCAGAATTTGAGCCTTGAGGAAAAACTTAAACTGGCGCTGGGGTATTTTGGGGAGGGGTAAATAAAATGGGAGTGTCAGAAATAAGGAATGCCATTCAATACCATCCCCCTAAATTGAACCCCCCACTCTAAAAAGATATACTATTTACATGCCACCATTCAAAATAGTTTCTGATTTTGGTCTTACTGGTGACCAGCCCCAAGCGGTGGAGAGGCTGGTGGATGGTTTAAAAAAGGGCTATAAGCACCAGACATTGCTGGGGGTTACCGGCAGTGGTAAGACCTTCACCATAGCCAATGCTATCGCCCAGGTACGGAGACCGACTCTGGTCATCAGCCATAACAAGACCCTTGCCGCCCAGCTCTACAGCGAGTTCAAGGAGTTTTTTCCCGATAACGCCGTGGAATACTTCGTCAGCTACTATGACTACTACCAGCCCGAGGCCTATATCCCACGTACTGACACCTACATTGAGAAGGAAACCGACATCAACGAAGAGATTGATAAACTGCGCCATGCCGCCACCCGTGCCCTCTTTGAACGCCGCGATGTGGTTATTGTCGCCTCGGTGTCCTGTATCTACGGGCTGGGTGAGCCCGAGGAATACCGCAGCTTCGTCCTGAGCCTCAAGCAGGGTGAGAGCTACCAGCGGCAAAAACTATTGCGCCAGCTGGTGGATATGCAGTATGAGCGAAACGATATTGACTTTAGCCGTAGTCGCTTTCGTATTCGCGGCGACACCCTAGAGATACAGCCAGCTTACGAAGAGATGGCGCTACGAGTTGAGTTCTTCGGCGACGAGATTGAGCGCATCCTGAGGATAGACCCCTTAACCGGCGAGTATTTAACCAAGCTAGACTCGGTGGATATATACCCGGCCAAGCACTTCGTTACCTCACATGAAAAACTGTTGTCAGCCATCACCAGCATAAAACAGGAACTGGAAGAGAGNCTCAAAAAGCTAAAACAGCAAGGCAAGCTGCTGGAGGCGGCACGCTTGGAAGCCCGCACCAACTATGACTTGGAGATGCTCAGCGAAGCCGGCTACTGCACCGGAGTGGAGAACTACTCACGCCACCTGTCGGGACGCCCGGCGGGCAGCCCACCGTGGACACTCATTGACTATTTCCCCGATGATTTTCTAATGATTATTGATGAATCCCATATGAGCCTGCCCCAGATTCGCGGCATGTATCACGGTGACCGCTCCCGCAAGCAGACGCTGGTGGAATACGGCTTCCGCCTGCCCTCGGCTCTGGACAACCGCCCGTTTAACTTTACCGAATTCCAAGCACATATTAATCAGGTTGTCTACACCTCGGCAACGCCGGCAGACTATGAATACCAGCATAGCCAGCAGGTGGTGGAGCAATTAGTTCGGCCAACGGGTCTTCTTGAGCCAACTGTAGAAGTTAAACCCACCAAAGAACAGATTGACGACCTCCTTTACCAGATTAAGAACAGGATAGATAAAGGAGAGCGGGCTCTGGTAACCACTCTTACCAAGCGNCTGGCGGAAAAGCTAGCTGATTACCTGCTAGAGATGGGGGTAAAGACCCATTACCTTCACTCCGAGATTGACACCCTGGAGCGGGTGGAGATACTGCGTGACCTCAGGCTCGGTGTCTACGATGTCGTCGTCGGCATAAACCTGCTTCGTGAGGGGCTTGACCTGCCCGAGGTGAGTCTGGTAGCCATTCTTGATGCCGACAAGGAAGGCTACTTAAGGTCAGAGGGGTCATTAATTCAGACGATGGGTCGTGCCGCCCGTCATATAGATGGTCATGTCATCATGTATGCCGACACTATTACCGGCTCAATGAAAAGAGCTATCGCCGAAACCGAGCGCCGTCGCCAGATTCAGAAAGCCTANAACAGAGAACACGATATTACTCCGCAGGGAATAAAGAAGGCAATAAAGGACATTACCGAGCGAGTCAGGGTGGTCGCCGAAAAGCAAGNCCCCTATACCGGGGNACCGGTCTCCAAAGAAGACATCACTCGCTTAATTTACGACTTAGAGAAGCAGATGAAGACGGCGGCTAAAAATCTGGAGTTTGAGCGGGCAGCGCTACTGCGAGACCGCATCATTGAACTAAGGAGAGAGTTTGACAGCGTGGAGATAAGAAAGTGAACCAAGAGCAGGGCGATACCAGGCAAGCTCGTCGTGAAAAAAAGCTTAAGAAAAAGAAGGAGCGCATGCCCAAACACGGCAAGAGCTTAGCCAAAACATATATGGANGCTATCTTGAAACAGTNGAGGGGCAAGCGCATTGACAAGTAACAAGANNNGTGCTATACAATAAGCATTGAGAATTTAGTNGTGAATAATTTTTCGAGGGTAAATAGCTGAAAATTAAAAGTAAAGCCTGCTGGCTGTTTGTGCTAGTAGCGGTTTTGATGACTGTATTATTACCACAACCGAGCCTAGCACAAGAAAAAGAAGTAGACCTGCTTTTGACGCTATTCTCTGGCAGCTATTCCTATTACTACGAGGCAACTGCTGGTAAGGATAACATCTTCTACCTAGAGATTAGAAACATTGGTAGCAGGGCTCTTAGAAATATCAGATTATCCTCAGATAAACCAGAAGGTTGGGTTATAGACTTTGAGCCTCAGAAACTAGAGTATATTGACCCCAGCAGTCTCCGGACGGTTCTTGTTAACATAAAGCCACCAAACAGCGCTTTAAAAAGAGAATATGGGGTTACTATTATTGCTGAGGCAAACGAAATACGAAAAGTGGAAAGCACCCGGGTGACTGTGAAGGCAGTATCACTCTGGCCATGGATTGGGGCTGGTGTAGTACTCGTAATCGCTGCCGCATTTATTTTTATTTTTATGCACTTCGGCAGACAAAAATGATGGTTCACCAACGCAAAGGAGCCACTAGAGATATAATTAGAGTTATATAGATTTATAATTTATATATTAAGGNGGGCAATATGATTGAGCGAGTTCATGAGCATATCATCNGTGATCTTCGCGCAAACACATGGACAGATATAATTTTTGTTCTCACCGCCATTATCCTAAACCTGCTAACTCTCGGTATCAATTCTGGCGTTGCCGCTGGGGGCGAAGGCGGTATCACAACGATTGTGATGTTCACCTTTGTCTTTCTCTTGATAGTGGTAAACCTAGTTGTAGAAATTGGGTTAATAAGAGGCAGGCAAACGAGGGTAAAGCTCTTAAACGGACTGCTGAAGATGTACCAAGACCAGGGCGTGGAAGGCTACTATGACTCATCGCTTTTAAGCGATTACTCGACTAGATATAACCTCTTTATGCTCGCCGTCCTTGCCACTGGCCTAGTAGCCCTTATCATACCTTTTATGATTAGGTGATGTGATTCATCCCAACGGCGAGAGCCTTACCATGGCATAGATGGATGCTATTTTGAAGAGGCTAAGAGGAAGTAAAAAAGGGAAGTCATGTCGCTGGTGCCGGTTTTTGCAGACAAAAATTTGCTGAGAGTATTTTTCGCGCATTACCAGCATTATTTTGATTCTCAGTCCATTGAACTAGCTGATTTGTCAGNTCGTTTATTTCTTCCAACATTCCCTCTTTCGAGTCCCTCAGATTTTTAAAACCCTCCATGTGCCGTGGAGCACTCGACCATTAGACCTCAGTCGAGTTGTTCCTTCTCCTTCTCCTTCTCCCCCTCCTCCTCAAGCTGCTCCATAATGCGGGCGGCTCTGGGGTAACCGACATGAAGCTTCCTCTGCAAATAAGAGGTGGAAATTTGCTTATGCTCCTCGGCTAGCTGCCTAGCTGACTCAAGAAGCGGGTCTTCGGGATAGCCTTCTCTTTTGCCAATAGCTACCGGCGGGGCAAACTCGTCAACCTTTAGCGAAACGGACTCCTCCCCCTTCTGGCTGCCCCAGAAATAGACCAGCCTCTCCACCTCAGCATCGGAGACAAAGCAGCCCTGGAGACGTTTGGGCTTGGCCGCATCGGTGGGCATATAGAGCATATCACCCCGGCCCAAGAGCTTTTCGGCACCACCAATATCAAGAATAGTCCGTGAGTCCACCTGAGAGGTAACTGCAAAGCTGATGCGGGTTGGAAAGTTGGCCTTAATTAGTCCAGTGACTACGTCCACCGATGGACGCTGGGTAGCTACCACCAAGTGGATGCCGGTGGCCCGAGCCAGCTGGGCTAAGCGGCACAGGATGTGCTCCACCTCATCAAAGCCGGCCATCATCAGGTCGGCCAACTCATCAATAATAAGTATCAGATGGGGCATTCTCTCCTCACCCTGCTTACCCTTGTTGTAAGCCTCAATGTTACGGACGCCGACGGCNGCCAGTTTCTGATAGCGCTTGTCCATTTCAGAATTAAGCCAGCGCATGGCGCCCAAAGCCTTCTGGGTATCAACTATGACTGGCGTTGCCAGCTGAGGCAGACTATTAAACAAAGTCAACTCTACCCGTTTGGGATCAATCATAATAAACTTAAGCTCACTAGGCACACTATAAAGNAAAAGGCAACAGATAACGGCATTTAGNCAAACNGTCTTGCCACTGCCGGTGGCACCAGCGATAAGAAGATGGGGCATTTTGGATAGGTCAGCCGCTACTGCCTCACCACCAGCACCCTTACCCAGAGCCAGAGCCAGCTTGGAGCGGGACATAATTTTTTGAAAGGCACTGGTCTCTATTACTCCTCGCAGAGAAACCACACTAGAAATTGTGTTGGGCACCTCAATGCCAACTATTGGCTTACCCGGCACTGGGGCTTCAATCCTGATGCTGGGTGCTGCCAGAGCAAGAGCCAGATCGTTAGCCAGTGAGGTAATTCTATCCACTTTAACCCTCGTCCGGGATATTTCCTCCTGCCTGACATGAATATTCCCGTCAGAGTCTCTTTCCTTTATATCTTTTACCTTTCTGTCCCAGCCGGGCTCAATACCAAACTGGGTAACAGTGGGGCCGGCATTTATCTGGACTACCTTGCCACTAACACCGTAGCTAGCCAGAGCATCTTCAATCAGTTCGGCTCTCTGGGAATTATCAGCCTGACCAAACTCNACCTCAGGCGACTTATCCAATATATCAATGGGTGGCAACCGCCAGCCGTCAACAGTAACCAGAGACGGCGACTCGCCATACTTCCTCCATACATCCTGAGCCACCTGCCTTAAATCTGGCAGTGGCTCTGCTACCGGTACCTTGGAAGTAGTAGCCACTGTCCTGACCTGTGGTTCTTTTAGTTGGATTTCGGGAGGCACCAAGACTGATGGTGGGATTATCTTCTCCGCTTGGGGAGCTTTTTCAGGGGTAGCCGGGGTGGTATAGACTGATGGACTAAGAGGCGCCTGAAGTTCCCCCCTCTCTGGTCTAACGGGAGGGGACGGCATCTTAAACAGCTTAACCAGCCATGAAACTGATTTTTTAACAATATGAAAGCTAGGCCGGGGCGCCACTATAATAAAACCCATGATGGTCAAGCCCAGAACCCGAAGAATGCCAATTGGCCCCTGGGCCCCGCCAATAATACCTAGACCGAAGCGGCCACCCAAGTCAAAAAAGGCCAGTATTCCCCAAGCAGCTAAAAGGAAAGCAGTCGCCCCCAACCACTTATTCCATTGATACAACTTCCAGCGCTGGGTAAAGGCTGCTAGGCGTTGCCGAAATACCATACCAACTGCAATGACAACAGCTACGGCGATGAGGACTAGTCCCCCCCAGCCAAATAGCTCTAGAGTGCTTTCGGCAATCTCATTAGCCCACGATGTAAGTGCCGACCACTGCCAGAGTAGCACTGCCAGAATAAGAGCCAGTAGTATCAGACGCCGCACCTGTGGCAAGATTAAGAAACGAAACATCCCGCCCAATGATAGCTTCTTAGGCTTAACCCTCATGGGTTTATCCCTAAAAGACCTATGTTTTGACTTTTCCTTGGTATTAACTCTCTTTCCCGCCATATAAGCTCTCGCTACATCAGCATACTTTGATGCTACACCTTTACCACAACCGGCAGAATCATAGGACGGCGCTTGGTCTGCTCATAGTAGAATCTATTTAGTTTATCCCTAACCTTGGTCGTGACAAAACCCCATTCCGCAGTGTGCTTACCACCGTGGTCCAAGACTTGAGCCACCAAGTCACGGCTGTTATCTAGCATATCTTTGGCTTCGTTGGTATCAACAAAACCCCGCGATACGATGTCAGGACGCCCCACCAGCTTACCGGTTTGTTTGTTAACGGCGATAATAACGACCACTATTCCATCCCGTGACAGCATCCTTCTATTACGCAGAACAATACCGCCAACGTCACCGACGCTGAGACCATCGACATAGACATTGCCGGAGGCAACTTTGCCGGTGACCTTGCCCGACTGTGGGCTAAGCTCAAAGATATCACCATCCTCCAAAACAAAGACATTCTCCTCAGGGATGCCCACTGATTGGGCTAACTTAGCGTGATGACTGAGGTGACGGTATTCGCCATGAATGGGGACGAAAAACTTCGGCTTGACCAAGTTGAGTAACAGCTTTAATTCCTCCTGAGAGGCATGCCCATGGACATGAACTTCGGCCACCCTACCGTAGAGAACTTCAGCCCCTTGTTTAAAAAGGCTGTCCACTGTCCTATTGACCAGGGATTCGTTGCCCGGGATGGGGGTTGCTGAAATAACAACAGTGTCACCACGAACTATACTAACCTGCCGGTGGTCCCGATTGGCTATGCGAACCAGCGCCGAGGTAGGCTCCCCCTGACTGCCAGTAGTAACGAAAACAATCTTATTATGGGGCAGGCCACGCAACTCATCCATCCGAGCCAGAACCCCATCTGGTGCTTTAAGATAACCCAACCCTAATGCCGTCCGCACCGTATCGCTCATACTGCGCCCAACGATAAAGATACGACGCTGATGTTTAGCAGCGGCATCAATAACCTGCTGGACGCGGGAGACCAGCGAGGCAAAAGTAGTTACAATCACCCTCCCCGGTGCCTCGGCCATAATCCGATCCAGAGTGTCACCAACCACCCTTTCTGACGGTGTGTAGCCGGGGCTCTCAGCATAGGTGGAATCGGAGAGTAGAAGCAAAACCCCCTGCAGCCCTAATTGAGCCAGTCGAGACAGGTCAGTTGGTTTGCCATCAACTGGAGTATAATCAATCTTAAAATCGCCGCTATGGACTATTACGCCTACCGGCGTACGGATGACTAGACCCACCGCGTCAGGGATACTATGGCAAACGGAGAAGAACTCAATTCTGAATTTGCCCAAACTAAACTGCTCGCCAGGCGCTATGGCATTGAGCCTAGCTTGNGCCAGTGTCTTGCCCCCCTTGAGCCTTAGCGAGATAAGACCCTTTGCCAGCTTGGTGCAGTAGACGGGCACATTAAACTGAGGTAAGACATAGGGCAGGGCGCCAATGTGGTCTTCATGGGCATGGGTAATAATAATACCCCGTATCTTCTCCCGTCTCTCCAAGAGGTAAGTAATATCGGGGATTACTAGGTCAATACCCAACATTTCTTCCTCGGGGAACATCAGCCCACTNTCAATGACGATGATNTCNNCGCCATATTCNANNGCCATCATNTTCTTGCCNATTTCACCNAAGCCGCCGAGNGGAACTATTTTTAACCTTGGTTTAGCCATCTTAGACCTCAAACATACTAAGTTGCTGCGGCGACGCCTTTTGCTTTTCTTCCGAAATACTCTTGGCTTGGACCAAAAGCTCTGGAATCTTAAGCATATCGGCCTTTATCGTCTCTCGCAGACTCCGCTGGTGAAGAGCCGCCGCCGGATGATACATAGCATAGTAGATAATGTCATCCCGTTTTTGAGCCGTGCCATGAATCCGGCTTATAGTCTTACCGGGAAAGAAGAGAGTCATAGAATAACGCCCCAGGGTGACAATAATTCTGGGACTAATAAGTTTAATCTGGTGGTTAAGCCACGGACGGCAATTGAGTATCTCTTGAGGCAGGGGGTCACGATTTAGCGGCGGTCGCGTCTTTATCACATTGGTAATATAGACCTGCTCACGCTTCAGATTAATTAGGGCCAGTAGTTCATCTAAAAATTTCCCGGCGGGACCAACAAAGGGGCGTCCCTGCTGGTCCTCATGCCAGCCCGGAGCCTCACCGATGAACATTATGTCAGCGTCTTCGGCTCCCTCACCCGGCACCGCTTTGGTTCGGTCTTGAGCAATCTGGCATTTCTGACAGTGCTTAATTTCCTCATAAAGTTCAAGGAGGGCTGACATCTCATCCTGTCTAAGTTTGGCCTTTTAGCTATGATAACACGCTCAATATATCAAGTCAATTAAGCATATTCTGCTCCCTTCAGCCCTGTTCAGGTTTTTGCTCCAGCCACTACCCCAATAACGAAAGCAAATACTGTGGTAAAATAACAGGCAAAGCAGCTCCAGATAAGAAAAATGGCCTAGCCACCGCTTTTTGGGGATAACTTCCTAATGAATGAGACTATTTCACTGATTATACCCACCTACAATGAACGGGACAACATCACACCGTTACTTAAGCGGCTGGAGCATACTCTGGCCGGCTATAACTATGAGACCATCTTCATTGATGATAACAGCGCTGATGGCACCGCCGAAGTGGCTACCTCCCTAGCTGGCAAATATCCAGTTAAGGTAATTGTCCGTAAAGATAAACGTGGGCTGGCCTCGGCTATTGTCGACGGACTCAAGCATGCATCGGGCAAGATTATAACTGTAATGGACGCTGACCTACAGCACCCTCCAGAGGTCCTCACCGATTTAATTAAAGAGCTAGAGAAGGGAGCTGATATAGTAATCGCCTCAAGATATGTCAAGGGGGGAAGTTGCCCCAGCTGGAATCTTTACCGAATGGTAGTCTCCAGAGGGGCTATCTTCCTAGCCCACCTTTTCCTGCCGGCCATAAGATCTGTTAACGACCCAACATCAGGTTTTTTTATGTTTAATAAAAAGGTGGCAGCCGGAGCCGAGCTAAAACCGCTGGGTTATAAGATACTGCTAGAGATTCTTATTGCGGGAAATTTTAAGCGGGTAGCCGAAGTCCCCTATACCTTTGGGGCCAGGGACAAAGGTGAAAGTAAGCTCGGTGCCGGCCAGCAGATAGTTTATCTAAAGCACATCCTGAGCCTGATGAAACGCAGTGGCGAGCTATTAAGGTTTTTAAAATTTTGCCTAGTGGGTTTAAGCGGTGTTGGGGTCAATATGAGCCTTTTGTGGCTGCTCACGGAGTTCGCCGGTCTTTTCTATATTCTATCGGCAGCCATCGGTATAGAGACATCAATCACCAACAACTTCATCCTAAACAACTACTTTACCTTTGCCGACCGTCGCCAGAGCGGAGTAAAGATCTTTCTTAAACGCCTGTTAAAATTCAATATGGTGAGCTTAACCCCTATAGCCATCAATCTAATAATACTCTGGTTTCTCACCGAAGACTTGGGAGTGTTTTACCTCTACTCCAATCTCGTTGGGGTAGCGGCGGCTGCCCTCTGGAACTACCTAGTTAACAACTGGTGGACATGGAAACAGTAAAACGACTGATTGCCAGATTTAGCAAGTGGGAATATGCCGGGGTCTTAATGCTGGTGCTGGTGACACTGGTAATGCACTTTAGTATCATCATGGCTCCTGATGAGCCCCTCTTTGATGAGCAACACTACATTCCCGATGTCAGACTTATAATTGATGGTGAAGGCACCGAGCGTCCGGAGCACCCTCCGCTGGGCAAGCTGTTCATAGTAGCCGGTATCAAACTATTTGGCGATAACCCCTTCGGCTGGCGGTTCTTTTCCGTCCTTTCGGGCACAATGTGTATCATTTTCTTCTACCTCATCTGCCGCCGACTAACCCTACCTAAAAGGATTTCTTTTTTTGCCACTTTTCTTATAGCTTTTGAAAACCTAAGCTTTGTCCAGGCCAGTATCGCCATGCTAGACGTCTATAGCTTGGTTTTTGCCCTAGCTGCCTTCTGGCTCTATCTACGGGGAAACTACGTCATGTCAGGAGTAGCTGTGGCTTTAAGCGCCCTAGCTAAACTAAATGGTGCCCTAGTGCTCCCAGTGATAGGGTTGCACTGGTTTTTGACCGTAGGCTGGATCGAAGGCTGGTACCAATTGCGTTTTCTGCTTCAGTTCTTAACCAGACGCGAGCACCGATGGCGTTTTCCGCTTCGGTTCTGGATCGGAAGCAAACGCCTATGGCATTTTCTTCTTTCAATGCTATCAGCCCCGGCATCATTCCTTGGACTAATGCCCCTTTTTGACTACGCTATCTGGCAGAAATGGCTTAACCCAGTGGCGCAAGTAGATAATATGCTTAAGCTATCAAGAAGCTTAACTAATGCCCAATTCCCAGATGCCGGCAGCCGTCCTTGGGAATGGCTCTTTACTTACCCTGATGTTATGGAGGTTATGCCCTATTGGTGGACACCTCCATACACTGGAATAATTAGCCCTACCATCTGGATATTTATTATTCCGGTAGCAATTTATATCATCTACAAGGCAATAAAGGGCAATACCCCAGTGCTACTGCCCTTTTCTTGGTTTCTCGGTACCTATTTAATCTGGATACCTCTTATCTTTATCACTGACAGAGTTACCTATGTTTTTTACTTTTATCATACCGTAGGGGCAATATGTATCGGTTTAGCCCTAGTCTTGTTCCGACTGCTTGACGTTGTCGAGACTAGAAGAACAAGCAAGCTCAAGTGGCCAATAAGGCTGGGAGTGCCCTTCTACTTGTTGCTTCACCTAATCGCCTTTATTATCGTCACACCACTTCCACCACTATCCATCGTATGGCAAGAATCACCATATATTATCACCACACCAGAATCTATCTGGTGGTCAATACCTCTCTACCTCCTGCTCTATATCTCTACCCTTCGTTTTCTGGATTTGGATAAAGGCCTCAGACCCAGACAACTTAATGGTAGTGCCATGGGCCAAGAAAGTCTGGTTGATTAAGCCAACCCAACAAGAGTAAAATGAGGTAGTGCCATTAGCAGTAATTTCACCATCGGAAGGAGAATGATGAGCTTCCTAAGCCAAACTGACCCCGAAATTAGTGGCGCCATTGACGCCGAGGAAGAGAGGCAAAGAGAAACGATAAACCTTATTGCCTCCGAAAACCATACCAGCCAGGCGGTGCTTGAAGCTCAAGGCTCTTCTCTAACTAACAAATATGCTGAGGGTTACCCCGGGCGTCGCTACTACGGTGGCTGTGAGAATATGGACACCATAGAAACCCTAGCTATAGAGCGGGCTAAAGAGCTATTTTTGGCTGAACATGCCAATGTCCAGCCCCACAGCGGGGCACAAGCCAATATGGCCGCCTACTATGCCCTGCTTGATTATGGTGATACTGTTTTGGGTATGGACTTATCTCACGGCGGGCACCTGACTCATGGTGCCAAGGCCAGCTTCTCCGGTAAGTCGTATAACTTTATTACCTACGGTATAAATAGGGAGACAGAGAGGATTGACTACCAAGCGGTAGAGAAACTCGCCCTAGAGCATAAGCCCAAGTTGATTGTCACTGGAGCCAGTGCTTACCCCAGAATTATTGATTTTGAGCGCTTTCGGCGCATTGCTGACCTAGTGGGAGCTAAAGTAGTGGCCGATATAGCCCACATTGCCGGTATGATAGCCGCCGGACTACATCCTACCCCAGTGCCCTATGCCGATGTGGTGACCTCAACCACACATAAGACGCTACGCGGTCCACGGGGTGGTTTCATCCTGTGTCGCAAGGAGCTGGCTCAAGCGATAGACGCCGCTGTTTTCCCCAGAATGCAGGGCGGTCCCCTGATGCATGTCATCGCCGCCAAGGCAGTAGCCTTCCGTGAAGCAATGCAACCCAGCTTTGCCGACTACCAGCGGGCTATACTAGATAACGCTCTGGCTTTAGCCAGTGAACTTAAATCGCTGGGACTCAGGCTTATCTCAGGCGGGACGGATAACCACCTAGTGCTAGCTGACCTTACCCCGACGGGGGTTAGCGGCAAACAAGCTGAGGAAGCCCTAGGTAGAGCCAGCATTATCATTAACCGCAATGCAGTTCCTTTTGTTAATACCCTGCCGCCCCAGATAGCCAGTGGCATCCGCTTGGGCACACCAGCGGTAACGACACGCGGCTTCGGTACCGAGGAGATGAAACACATTGCTTCACTAATTGTAAAAGTAATTAAAAATATTGACGACTCTGACACGCAGAAACAGGTTAGGCAAGAGGTCAGCCAGATATGTCACCGCTTCCCAGTACCCAACACTAGTGACTGAGATCGTTCATAACCCTACCCCTTTATCCCTCTCAACAGTCTCTTTAAGTAGTANGCGGGATTTTGCCATATCAATGGAGTTCAGCGAGAGATGTAAATACGTACCAGATATTTAGTGGAATATAGTCATGGCATTAGCCGCCACTATCGCCACCACCATCATCGCCACCACCATCATCGTCACCTTTGTCATCACCACTATCGTCTACCTGAATCTCGGCCTGAGCCCCGGCAAGCTTCACATTAACTGCTGCGGAGCGACCATCACGTCCTTCTCCCTTCTCAAATTCCACTTTCTGTCCTTCGATAAGGCTATTGAATTCCACTCCTTCAAGACTGTTGCTATGGAAGAAGAGGTCTTCTTCCTNTTCTGTCTTGATAAACCCATAACCTCGATCCATGAGCCGTCTAATTGTGCCTTTTGGCATAGAACACCTCCTTCAAGAAAGCCCTCTGGCTAGTCTTAACGATTATTATACTACATAATATCCCAAAAGGGTAGATAAAGGTCTATTCAAATAGTAGACTCGTATCTAACTTCAATATGTTACAAGAACCCCTAGTGCCTCAAGCTGTGGGATATAGACATCTACTGAGGTGGTGCTCAGGGGATTACCACTCAAATACACAGTATCCCCCGCCGAAAGCCCGCTGTTTGTCACCAGTACTGAGATGTCGCTGATATCGTTGTTATTAAGGTAAAGCTCCTGCAGGTTGGTAAGACCGGCTAAGGATGAGATATCGCTGATATTGTTGTCCCTAAGGCCAAGCGTCTCTAGATTAGTAAGCCCGGCCAGTGGTGAAACGTCGCTGATGTTGTTGCCCTCAAGGACAAGCGACCTCAGGTTAGTAAGACCGGCTAAGGCTGAGATATCGCTGCTGTTGTTGCTCCCAAGGTTAAGTGCCTGCAGGGTAGTGAGCCCCGCCAGTGGTGAAATGACGTTAATACTGTTGCTGCTAAGGTTAAGCTCTTCCAGGTTTGTGCAATATTCTAAGCCAGTGAGGTCTGAGATAAGTCCATAAAAAGGTATGCCGAAGGCTTCCAATACGGTGAGGGTTTTAAGTTCAGAGGTATAAATCTTAGGGCCTTCGAAATGGAGAAACCTAGCTTCAGCTTTGCCTAGGGCTACGCGAATGGCAGCTTCAAGAACTGCATCAGGGAAGGTCGCTAGTAACTCTGCTTCTAGGGCAGAGGCTTCTACTTTTGTCGCCACCAGATCTGCTTCCAGAGATGAGACTTCTACTTCCAGAGATGAAATATTACTTTCCAGAGTAACTATTTCANCCTGAGCATCATTTAGTTTATTGGTCTCCCGAAAAAAGATAATCCCCAGTACTAACACTCCAATCACCAGAACACTAATGATTGGAAGGATTATGGCTATCCATTTATTCATTTTTGTTACCCCCTTAATTTACCACCCGTCATAAGTATTCCTTTTATGACTGTTCTTCCTCAAACTCAATCCCATAACTAGAACAAAACTTCTTGTTCGCATGAATTTCATCGGCGCACTCGTCGCAATATCAAGCAGTATTCTCCTGTCTCATTTTCCCTCACCCAGTTTCTTCTCCCAAGCTAGTTTGCGTAGGATTTGAGTTTAGTCCTCTATTAAGATATTGTCAATGCTTTCTTGTTGATCCCTTTTCTGTCTGCACATTTTTCACTCCAAAATGTTATAATAAATTGCACTTGGTTCAAATGTATTAAATGTATGTGATAAGAGTTAAAGGTTATAAAAGGAGAGAAAGCTGATGGATGAATTAAAAGTATTTAGCGGCAACGCCCATCCGGCTCTGGCTAAAGCAGTTACTGAATATCTGAACATACCATTAGGTAATTGTGAGGTCTTCCAGTTTAGCAACGAGAACAGTTTTGTTCGTATTCTGGAGAATGTTCGCTCACGGGACACCTTTGTTATCCAGCCCATCTCCTCCCCAGTAAATAAGAACCTAGTGGAACTGCTTATTATGCTCGATGCCTTAAAGCGAGCTTCAGCCGAGCGTATTACCGCTGTTATCCCCTACTATGGCTATGGTCGCACCGATAAGAAAGACCAACCAAGGGTGCCGATAACGGCCCGGTTGATAGCTGACCTCTTAACTGTGGCCGGGGCTAACCGACTCTTGACCGTGGACCTGCACGCCGGTCAGATACAGGGCTTTTTCAACATACCGGTTGATGAGCTCACTGCCCTTGACCTGTTGACTAGCTATTTTAAGAAAAAGAAGCTTTCTAACCTAGTGGTAGTCGCCACCGATATCGGCATTTCAAAACGGGCACGGGACATGGCAACTAAGCTTAATGCCCCACTGGCTATTATGGAAAAGAGGCGCATCGGCAATATGGACCAGATAGAAACACTAAATGTCATCGGTGAAGTAGAAGGCAAGATAGCCCTTACCATAGATGATGAGATGGATACCGCCGGTTCCCTAGTAAATACCGTTGCTACTTTAGTAGAACGAAAAGCCACGGAAGTATATGCTTGCTGCACCCACCCGGTACTCACTGGCCCAGCGAGCCAGAGAATAGCCTCATCTCCGGTAAAAGAAGTGGTTGTTACCAACACTATTCCGGTTACGGCTGAGAAGAAGCTGGACAANATTACTGTCCTGCCCATAGCCTCTCTGTTGGGTGAAGCCATCCACCGCATCCATACCGGGTTATCGATCGGAGCTATGTTTGAATAATTTTTTAAGAGGTTGATGATATAAGCATGGTTAGCCAAGATATGGAAGAGAGTTAAAGGGTTAATTGAATCTAAAAATCACGCCTAATTGGCTTGTCACTTGGATAGAATTAAAACGCAAGGTACAAGTTTAGGAATAGTTAGGATAAGTTTATGCTTAAATGGCTAGGTGGCCTCAGGGATTCCAATGAGAAAGAGCTAAAACGACTGGGACAAATTGTAGAGCGGATAAATGGACTTGAGCCAGAGTTTAGTAAGCTCAGTGATGGAGAACTTCGGGCTAAGACGGATGAGTTTAAGACCCGACTAGCTAAAGTTACAGCCAAGATTCGGCAACAATTGACTGAAGCACGCAAGAAACAAGCGGAAACTTGGCAGCTAGAAAAAGAGCTTCGTGAAGTAAAAATCCGGGTTTTAGACGAACTTCTCCCGGAAGCCTTTGCCGCTGTGCGTGAAGCCGCCAAAAGAACCTTAGGGCAGCGTCACTTTGATGTGCAATTGATAGGCGGCATCATCCTTCACCAAGGCAAAATTGCCGAAATGAAAACCGGCGAGGGCAAGACCCTGACGGCCACCCTGACCCTTTATCTCAACTCTCTTACCGGTGAAGGCGCTCACCTGGTTACCGTAAATGACTACCTAGCACGGCGAGACTCCTACTGGATGGGGCCCATCTACCACGCTTTAGGAGCAAGCGCAGCTAGCATCTATCCGCAACAGACCCCAGATGAGCACATACCAGCCCGCCTTTATGACCCGGAATATGACTCAGGGGACAACCGCTGGCGTCATTTTCGTCCCATCTCCCGCGGTGAGGCTTATCAAGCCGATATTACCTACGGCACCTCAAATGAATTTGGCTTTGACTACCTTCGGGATAATATGGCTATTGACCTTAAACGGTGTGTCCAGCGCCAGCCTAACTACGCCATTGTTGACGAGGTGGATAATCTCTTAATTGATGAGGCCCGAACTCCGCTTATTATAAGTGCTCCCGATGTTGAAGCGGGGAAACTTTACCAGCTATTTGCCCGCCTTGTTCTCCGCCTTAAGGGGGGATCTGATTATGAGATTAAAGAAAAAGAGCGCAATGCCCAGCTAACTGATGACGGCTATGCCAATATGGAGAAGTTGCTCAAGCGTGAAGGGGTTTTAAAGTCGGCCAGCCTCTATGACCCAGGCAATATGCACCTGATACGTCACTTAAGAAATGCTCTCACTGCCGGCGCAATATATAAAAAAGATCGCGACTATGTCGTTAAAAACGGTGAGATTATCATCGTTGATGAGTTCACCGGCCGACTGATGCTAGGCCGGCGCTACTCTGAGGGACTGCACCAAGCAATAGAGGCCAAGGAGCATGTCAAGGTTCAACAGGAAAGCCGCACCTTTGCTAGTATTACCATCCAGAACTACTTCCGCATGTATGAAAAACTTGCCGGCATGACCGGTACCGCCCTAACCGAGGCTGAGGAGTTTCANANGATATATAANCTTGATGTNGTGNTNATCCCTANCCACAAANNNATGNTTCGTNAGGACTTCTCCGACCAGATTTATAAGGATGAGNANTCTAAATTCAGGGCGGTGGNTCGTGAGATTGGGGAGCTTCATAANGAAGGTCGCCCNGTGCTAGTCGGNACAGTNTCTATTGAAAANTCNGAGCNCTTAAGTGACCTGNTAAANAGAAANGGNNTCCCGCANCAGNTNNTNAANGCCAANCAACATGAGAAAGAGGCCGACATCATTGCCCGAGCCGGCGAGCTAGGAGCGGTTACTGTAGCCACCAATATGGCTGGGCGCGGCGTTGATATTGTGCTCGGCGGCAAAGAACCGACTAACGGAGATAAGCTAGAGTGGCGTAAGTGGCAGGAAAACCACAACCAAGTGGTTGAGCTCGGTGGGCTTCATGTTACTGGCACTGAGCGCCACGAGGCACGCCGCATTGATAACCAGCTAAGAGGCAGAGCAGGCCGCCAAGGAGACCCGGGAAGCTCCCGCTTCTATGTCTCTGTAGAGGATGACATTATGCGCCGTTTTGGTAGCGACAAAATCAAGGGGCTTATGGAATGGGCTGGTATGGATGAGAATACCCCGATTGAGAATAGACTGGTCACCCGCTCTATCGGCGAGGCACAGAAGCGTGTTGAAGGCTACCACTTTGATATCCGTAAACACTTGGTGGAATATGATGATGTTATAAATAGACAGCGGGAGATTATCTACGACGAACGAAGAAAAACGTTGAGTGGTGCCGACCTTAAGTCAAACATTCTGTCCATGGTAAGGGAAGAGCTTCAGGGCGTGGTAGCTGCCCACCTAGCCGATGCGCATGAACCTGACCTTGATGGTCTCATCGCTGAAGTGGCTACCATCCTTCCCCCACCTGCGGAAATAAACGCCCAAGCTCTCTCCCAGATGAAATCGGAACAGATTGAAGAAAGGCTCACTAAGCATACCGCGGCGCTATATGACGAGCGGGAGAAAGAGCTGGGCGCAGATAACATGAGGGTACTGGAGCGGCTGATAATGCTACGCACTATTGACAACCTGTGGATAGAGCATCTGACAGCGATAGACTATATACGCCAAGGGATAGGACTTCAGGCGATGGCTCAACGAGATCCGCTAGTAGCCTACAAGCGAGAAAGCCACCGTATGTTTGAGGATCTCATGTCTGCCATTCAGCATGATGTGGTTCATACTATATACCATTCTGGTATTACCCGCAAGGAAGCCCCCCAGTCGGTAGCCTCACCAATGGCCGAGCTTGCCGCCGTAGGGACTGGTAGTGACAGAAGGCAGCCGGCAAGGTCTACCGGTAAAAAGATGGGGCGAAACGACCCTTGCCACTGCGGCAGTGGCAAAAAATTCAAGAAATGCTGTGGGAAATAAGACTATCTATCGAGGAGTTTGAAACCCTTCTCAAAATGCTCAGTTCATAACCTTAAGCGAGGTAGTAAATCGGGCCTGAATTGAATCTGGTGAGTTGGTAATCAACATAGTTCGGTAAAATAAAAGCCAATGAATAATAACCCGTTGACTCCGGCTGATGAAGCGGCGGTAAGGCATCTTAAAGAGGCTATCGCCTCTGGTAAGCACTGGTATATCGCCCTCTTAGGGGCTATCGGCTTGTGGCAGACGGCCGAGGAGACCATAAACGGACGCACTTATCGTTACCTTATTGCCGGAGAAGCCCTTGACTGGCTAACACTGTCTGAACGCCTGCTTACAGCAGTGGATGGACTACTGCCCGAGGATGAGAAGGCGGCACTCCTTACCCACGGCAAGCCTCCGCTTGAGCTAAGCATGGACGAATTCAAGAAGCTTATCGGCAGTAACCACTATCGCCAGCACTTAAACTACTTTTACGGTATTACTGCAGAGGAAGCGCTAGTTCTGGCAGTTGGGAGAGAGGTACGCAAGGAAAAACAGCCTTTAGCCTCACCTAGTGAGCAGGACACGGCTAACGAGGCTTACCGGCGGATATACGGCACCACTGGGCCCGAGTTGCTCAAAGACTTCAGGAACGAGAAGGGCTACCCTCAAAAAAGGACTACCAATCCAACCGAATTAAAGGAGTTTACCTACTGGTGTTTTAGCTATCGGCTGAAACACTGTGACAAGGAAAGGGTTGCTTCTGATACCAAAAAGGCGCTTGAGTGGTTAAAGAGGAATACCTCCCCTGCAGCAAAATATGGTTAGCCAGAGGGATCCCCATTGACATATTGTCTAGGGTTGGGTAGAATTGCTAAGCTAGTGACTGAAGGTTAGGGCGAATAAAGGAAAGGAGCCTTTCTATCGTCTAGGGAGGTAAATAGTCATGCGTAACCTAAAGGTAGCCCTAGTTCTCTTCGGAGCTATACATATGGTACAGGGCCTTTTTCTTATTGTTGACCCTAACGGACTAGCCGCGTTGTTGGGGTTTACAGAATCAGTTGAAGCACTTGCACTTGTGCGATATACAATGGCCTTACTAGGTAGCGCTTTCATTGCCGCTGGAGTCTGGTTCATAATCACCGCTCTTAACCCTCTCCAGAATATTAACGGGATTAGATTTGCTATAATATGGGCCGCTCTATTATTAGTAATCCAATTATACACTGTCGCCCAAGGCTACATTGCCTTCAGTCAGACATGGACAGAGATTTCTTTGACGGCTATCTTCACTGTCGCTTTCCTAGTTTTCTATCCTTACCGGCAACGCTGACTCAAACTATCTAGGACACAGATTCAAGCCTGGCAAACTGCTCCTTTATCCGCCTGAGTTTATCCTTTATGACCCCTAGTTTATCCCGCTCCTTATCTATAACAACCGCCGGCGCCTTAGCTAGAAAAGCCTTGTTCTTAAGCATGGTTTCAAGACGAGTAACTTCAGCCTGAGCCTGCTCTATCTCCCTACTGAGCCGCTTCCTCTCAACTTCCAAGTCAAACATGCTCTCCATGGGCAGCACCACTTCAACCTCTTTTAGCACCAAGACCACATCATTATCAATTGCTCGCTCCTGCCTCGTGTCCAGAATCACTGGGCTTGCCTTAGATAGGGTCTTAATGGCCTCTGAGTAAGCAGTTATAGCCGACTTAAGCCTACCGGCATAAACCTGAGCCTCAATCCACCTACCAGCCTCCACTCCGTACTCAGCCCGGGCATTACGAATAGAGTGGATAATCTCTATTACTGATTCCATTACCCGCTCTGATTTTGGATTTAGTGCCGTCTCATCAGCCTCAGGATAGGCGGCTACCATTATGGAGTCAGCCATTTGCTCATCACAGAGCCGGGACTTCAGATTTTGCCACAACTCTTCAGTAATAAAGGGCAAGTAGGGATGAAGCAGGCGCAGTGATGTATCCAGAACTTTCAGCAGTACCGGGATGGGCGAGGGCACACCTTCACCAGTTTTAAGGCGAATCTTGGCTATCTCAATATACCAATCACAGAACTCACCCCACCAGAAATCATGGAGCCGGCGCTGGGCCTCGCCAAACTGAAAATCGTCCATCAAACCAGTAACAGTGGATACGGTACGACTCAAGCGACTTAAAATCCAGCGGTCTTCTAATGGAAGCAGTCGCCACTGAATTTTAGGGGCGGCACCAGTTGACTCAATACTCCTTATTACGAACCGTGTGGCGTTCCACAGCTTGTTAGCAAGGTTGCGACCAGCTTCCAGCCTTGATGGGCTAAGCCTGATGTCATTCCCCGGTGAGGTGCCAGTGGTTAGAGCCAGGCGTAGGGCATCAGTGCCGTATTTCTCAAGCATACTAGTGGGATTTAGCACATTACCCTTAAGCTTGCTCATCTTTTCTCCCTTCTCATCCCGTATCAGCCCGTGAAGATAAACAGTATTGAAGGGAATCTGGCCAGTATCTTCCAGCCCCATCATAATCATCCTAGCTACCCAGAAGAAGAGAATGTCATAACCGGTTTCCATAACTGTCGTCGGATAGAAATAGTCTAACTCTTGGCTATCATCGGGCCAGCCCAGGGTAGAGTGAGGCCACAGTGCCGAGCTAAACCAGGTATCCAGAACATCCGGATCAGGGATTAAGTTTTTCTCATCGCATTTAGAGCACTTTCCCGGCTCACTCTCAGCTACAATAGGACCTACCTCTTTATCAATGGAAGCCCACTCTATATTATTTATCACCTCCTCATGGCTTGGGGGTAGTTCTTTTAGCACAGAATACTGATAAATTGTCCGAGCCATACTATATTTATCACACAGTTCGTCCGCAAGTCTTAGATAGATCTTGTCACCATTACAGTTACCGCAATACCACGCCGGTATTCGGTGCCCCCACCATAGCTGACGGGAAATGCACCAATCACGAATATTCTCCATCCAGTTAAGATAAACCTTGATAAAGCGCTCAGGGATAATGCTGATTTGGCCATTGGTGACGACTTGAGTTGCCGGCTTAGCTAGCGGTGCCATTTTGATAAACCATTGTTTAGAAGCCAGTGGCTCAATAACAGTTTGGCAGCGCTGGCAATGCCCCACCGAGTGGGAGTAGTCCTCAACCTTAACCAGCAAGCCTTCCTTTCCCAAGTCAGCCACTACCGCCTTACGGCTAGAGGAGCGGTCAAGCCCAGCATAGGGTCCAGCGTTTTCATTTAGGGTAGCATCCGGATTCAATATATTTACCAGAGGCAACCCCTGCCGCTGTGACAGCTCAAAGTCCACCGGGTCATGGGCCGGGGTGATTTTAAGCGCCCCGGTGCCGAATTTAGGGTCAACCGCCTTATCCGCCACCACCGGTATTACCCTCTTAAGTAGCGGTAGAATAACCTTTTTACCCACCATGTCTTTAAACCGCTCATCAGCCGGGTTAACGGCTACCGCCGTATCACCCAACATTGTCTCGGGACGGGTGGTGGCTACAGTAATAAATTGCCCCTTATCTTCAGCTAAAGGGTAGCGGATGTAGTATAGATTTCCGGCTAGCTCTTTGTGGTCCACCTCAAGGTCAGAAAGAGCGGTGGCACAACGGGGACACCAGTTGATAATCCGCTCGCCACGGTAAATTAGCCCCTTATCATACAGCCGAACAAAGGCGGTTCTCACCGCCCGGCTGGGGCCCTCATCCATGGTAAAGCGCTCCCGGCTCCAGTCACAGGAGACCCCCAGCCTCTGATGCTGTGCGGTAATAGTGCCATGGCACTCCCTGACCCACTGCCACATTCGCTCTAAGAACTTATCCCTGCCCAACTGGTGTCTGGTGAACCCTTCCTTAGCCAGCAGTTGCTCCACTACTACCTGAGCGGCAATACTGGCATGGTCAACCCCGGGCAGCCATAGCGTCGGTTCACCCCTCATCCGATGCCAGCGAACCATAATATCTTCCAATGTTGCCGTCAGGGCATGCCCCAGATGAAGCTCACCGGTAACATTGGGCGGCGGCATGATAATGACAAAGGGTCTCTTTTTGGGGTCTATCTTGGGCTCAAAGTAGCCCTTCTTAAGCCAGAACTGATACCACTTTTGCTCAACCTTCCCCGGCTCATAAGCCTTGGGCATTTCATATTGGGCTTGCTCTGTCATACTTGCCTTTATAGTGGATTACTCATTTATTGATTTTGTGGCACGTACCCTATAAAGCTAAAGGCCTTAGCCACACCGTACTCGTCCTTTAAAATAGTGGTCAATCCTGTCTATCGTATCCCAAGAATAACTGCCGGCATGCTGCTCAAGAAAATCAAAGAAGTCTATGTCCTGGTACAGGGCCTGTTTTACCGATTCGACAATGCCAGCCTTTATATGTCTCGCGGGAAGACTCCTTAAATATGTCTTGAATTTCCCAAAATCCAGTATCCACCCCTGTTCCCGAATGGAGAGGTTAACATTCTGACTATCAATAAAAGCATAAATCTTTTGAGGCTTTCTCATTATACTAAGTTTCTACGTGTTGCCCAAAAGCCCCACCACCTTATCCAGCACCCTATCCGCCACTTCTTTTTTGGTCATAAGGGACAACGCCTCAACTTTACCCTTACCGTCAATTATGATTACTTTATTGGTGTCAACACCAAAGCCGCTATCGGCATCGGTAATATCGTTAGCCACAATAAGGTCAAGTTTTTTTTCTTTAAGTTTTTTCTGGGCGTTGGCTAATGTATCCTCACTCTCAGCGGCAAAGCCGACCCTGATAAAATCCCCCTTTACCTCGGCCAAGATGTCCGGCGTTCTCGTTAGCTCAAGGGTCAGGCTTGAACTTTCTTTTTTAATCTTGGCTTCGGCAAAACTTTCTGGCTGGTAGTCAGCCACCGCCGCCGCCATAATCAGGGCATCGACACCCTTAACTGCCTTAAGCACCGCCTTTTTCATCTGAAAAGCAGTTTCAACAGGAATAACCTCAACGCCAGTCGGCTCAGCCAAAGAGGTAGTGGCGGTTATTAAACTAACCTGAGCCCCTCTGTCTTTGGCTGCTTGAGCCAGGGCATAGCCCATCTTGCCCGAGGAGCGATTGCCGATATAGCGCACCGGGTCAATCGGTTCCCGGGTGCCACCGGCGGTAATCGCTATGCACCTGCCAGCCAAATCACTACTCCGTCCCAGCACCTGCTTAGTGGTATCTAATATTTGGCTAATCTCGGCCAAGCGACCCAGCCCTATCTTGTCTGAAGCCAAGCGTCCATAGCCAGGCCCAACAATGATAAAGCCTCTAGCTTTAAGTTTTGCCAGATTTTCCTGAGTAACTGGGTTCTTAAACATATTTACATCCATTGCCGGGGCTAAAATAATCGGTACCGAAGTCGCCAGCACAGTACAACTAAGCATGTCATCAGCGATGCCCGCCGCCAGATGGGCAATAATATTAGCCGTTGCCGGGGCAATTACCACCACATCTGCCGCCTCAGCCAGGGCTACATGCTCAATACTAAACTCAGAAGCTAGCTCCCACATACCGGTTACTACCGGTCGACCGGTAATACTGCTTAAGGTTAGTGGCGTAATAAACCTAGCAGCCGATTCGGTCATGACCACCCTGACCTCAGCCCCAGCCTGAGTTAATTTACTGGCGATATCAGCCGCCTTATAAGCGGCGATGCTCCCAGTTATACCCAATATTACGGTTTTATTGGCTAACATTTCGTTCTCTCTCCATTATTATAGTTTTCCAACCTCACTCTCCTGTATCCCCTTCTCTTTCAAAGGATGGGGGACGAATAGAAGAGAGGCTGCGCCCCTCTTAAACACCCTATAATCCATCATTGCGAGCCGAAGGCAAAGCAATCTCATCTCTATAACCCTCTACTGAAATTGCTTCGGTCGCTACCTCTCCCTCGCAATGACATATGTGGCTTCGCCTCTCTTCGAATTTCCTTTTTATTTACTTTTTATCAGGCTTTATTTATCTGGTAGATGAGCTTAAGTCCAATTAGCGCCAAATCAGGCCTCACCGCATCAATTACCTTTGTTTCTTTAGCTATCAGCTCAGCGTAACCGCCGGTAGCTATCACTTTGGCTTTCTTGCCCAGCTCCTTTTGTAGCCGAGCCACCATCCCTTCAACCAGCCCGACATAGCCAAAGATAATGCCCGACTGCATAGCAGAAATAGTATTGGTACCGATAGCCCGGATGGGACGAGCCAGCTCCACCCGGGGTAGCATCGCCGCCCGGCTAAACATAGCCTCGGCAGCAGTAACAATTCCGGGCGAAATAGCCCCTCCCAAATAGTCACCCTCTTCTGATATGGTATCAAAGGTAGTGGCCGTGCCCAAATCAACGATAATTAGGGGACCGCTATAGAGGTGGTGAGCGGCGGCGGCATCTACAATGCGATCAGTGCCAACCTCCCTGGGATTGTCCATACGGATACGTACCCCGGTCTTAACCCCACTGCCAACCAGCAGCGGTGAGATGCCGAAGTATCGCTGAAATAGTACCTCATAGGTCACTATAAGCGGCGGTACGACACTGCATAGAGCTACCCCTTTAATATCATGGGCTTTAAGACCCTGGTTAGCAAGCAGGTTAAACAGCAAGACAGCATATTCGTCCGCCGTGCGGTGAATAACTGTCGCCGTATGCCAAGTAGCCTGAAGCTCCTCACCGTCGAAAACGCCCAAAGTAGTATCGGTATTACCAATATCAATAGCTAGTAGCATAGTATTTCTGGCTAACCGCACCCCTCACAGTATGCTAAAGGATTCTTTGTCAACCCCACCCCCTGTATCCCCCTTTCCTGAATTAAATCCCTCTCGCTCTCCCCTTAAGAAAGGGAGCAGTTTCCCCCCTTTAGCAAAGAGGAGATTTAGGGAGATTTCCCCAAAAGACTTCGCTTCTCTTGAACTCTCGTTCTTTATTTATTTCTTAAATCATGTTTCTTTTAGATTCTTAATTACTTGTGGTAGTGCCGGCAGTAGGTCACTGGCAAGCATACCGGCATCACCCAGCCTAGACTTAACTATCTCGCCAGCCTGAACATGCAAAAAGACACCTAGGGCAGCAGCATCAAAAAGAGCTAGCCCCTGTGCCAGCAGTCCAGTTATAGCTCCAGCCAAGACATCGCCGGTGCCAGCCGAAGCCAACCCGGCATTGGCCACCGGACTAATCCGGTCCCTGCCATCCGGGGCACAAATAACAGAATAAGCCCCCTTAAGGACAAGTGTTTTGTGCCACTTTGAAGCTACTTGCTTGGCAATACCGGTTCTATCGGCTTGCACTTCCTTTGCCGACACCCCGACTAGTCTTGCCATTTCACCAAGATGTGGCGTGAGTATAGCATCACCATCTAGCTTCTGCCACCAGTTTGGGGTCTTAGCCAAGGTGTTAATAGCATCNGCATCNAGCACCAAGGGCGGTAGTGCTGAGCCGGATTGAAAAAGGATGGACTTAATGAAGCCTATNACTTGTTCGCTTTGCCCCAGACCGCAGCCCAGAAGCAGGACATCGTAACGTGCTAGTTCCGAGAGAACGAGGCTGGCCGCTTCGGCAGATACAATACCAGGGCTAGCTTCAGGTAGTGGTAGATGAGTCGTCTCGGTCAGCTTGGCCGCCAGAGTCGGCTGTAAGCTGGCGGCTGTCGCCAAGGTCACCAGTCCAGCACCAACTCTCATAGCGCCTGAGCAGGCAAGGTAAGCAGCGCCAATATAGTTAGTTGAGCCGGCAACAACCAGAACCCGACCAAAACTACGCTTACTAGCCCCTAGCGGACGTCGGGGAAGAACTTTTCTCACCCAATCCTCAGTTATAAGCTCAGTTGTCACTTCATCGGCAAGATAGGTGGGTAAGCCAATATCGACAACAGTTATTACTCCCGCCCTCTCTGTGCCAGGTGGGTTAAACAGACCCGGTTTGGCAAAGCCAAGGGTAATAGTATGCTCAGTATAAAGAGTAGCCGAGTCAACAGCACCGCTATTGCTATCAAGTCCGGAAGGTAAATCCAGAGCAATTAGCTTAAGCTCTGAGCGNTNCTTTTTAGCCTGAGCTACCTGCCGNAANGCTTCTCGGAAGATGCCAGCAAGCGGTCGGCTGTGGCCGGTGCCAAATATGGCATCAATGACAACACTGGATAATAATAGNTGCTCATCAAGCCCNTTCAAGTCTTCAAAACAGGTTATGCCACGTTCCTTGACCAGTCTGATGTTTTTATCATCGCCCGCTCTTTTGCCGAGGAGAAAAAGGCTGATCCTAGCCCCCCAGTCATGAAGATGGCGGGCACTAACCAGCCCATCGCCGCCATTATTGCCCGGCCCAACCAAAATGAGGATATGTTTCTTATTAACATCGCCTAGGATACACCTAGCCTCCTCGGCTATGGCTTTACCGGCATTTTCCATAAGCCTATCAGTAGTAAGACCAATCTTGGCCGCCTCTTGTTCTACCTTACGCATTTTTTCTGTGGTTAAGATTTTCACTATAAAATCCCCTAGGCTTTACTGATAATTTGCAGTGTAACAATATCCCTGGCTATGGTCAACTCTTTATAAATCTACCCAGCTTCTTATTCATCACCTGCCAGTGTGTTCCTCTCCAGTAGATCCGATGGCAGGCAGGGCACTCCATGCACTTATCATGAATCTTAAAAACACGGGCTGACACCCACTCCTCTACCTGCTCCCTACTTCTCTCAACCAAGGGCTGGTTGCACTCAAGACAGAACGAGAACGGTCTCATAGCTCAAGCTGCATGCCCTCATAAGCCAGGATGATTGAGCAATCTAATTCTTTGGCTACCACGCCCAATTCTGCCCCAATCTCCGCCTCCAGAGCCGGATTCATATGGATGGCAACCACCCGTGGCAGATAGCCCTTAAGCTTTTGAAAGCTCACTAGCTCCTCCCTTAACAGACTGGGGGTAAGATGCCCCGATTCCTTACCGAATTCCAAGTACCTATCTGACATGGTAACATCAACAACAAGTAGCTGAGGTGAGACATACTGCCAACACAAATCCAGACCGAACCCGGTATCCCCAGTATAGAAGAACACTTTGCCCAAAGCAGAGGTAAGTTGATAGCCAACTGCCGGCCTAGTATGAGCTACCGGTACTGTCAAAACACTATAGCTTTCAATTTGCGTTGTTTGGTAGGGCTCTACCGCATGGAAGCTAATGGTTGGTTTCTCCATAGGTTTTTGCTGAAATTTGGGATAGATCTCGCCATTTAGGAGATGTACTAATATAACTTCCTTAACCAATGGTGTAGCGTAAATACTGATGGCTTGCTGGTTAAGAAAAAGGTTCATAGCTATAGCCGGTATATCCCTAATATGGTCATAGTGTTGATGTGTGACAAGAATCGCCTTAATTTTTAGCTGGGATGATATAGACAGGCTGGAGGTAAGCCCACCGGCGTCAAAAACTAGGATATCATCAACTAACAGGCTCAAGAGCTTGGTGCTTTGTGATTCAGTGTTATGCGCTCCAAGAAACTTAATTTTCACCTTCTTGGTAACCTTCCTCTAATCCGTGATGCGAAAGGGATTAAAGTTTGTTTCATAGTCATAGGTATCAAGCCCCTCTTCTCTCTTTAAGGTGTTGACCGTGGCGTAGGTGAAAGGGGTAGCAATGGCTTCGATGGCGACCTTCGCTAACCAGTGATGCAAAATCATTATCATGGCAAATGATGGGGTGCCAACAAAAGCCAGGGTAATAAATACAGCTGTGTCCAGCCCCTGTCCCACTACTGTAGAGCCAATTGTCCTCGTCCACAGCCANCGNCCCTTGGTTAAGAGCTTCATCTTGGCCANGACAAAGGAGTTAATAAACTCACCAACTAGGTAGCCACCAAAGGAAGCGGCCAGCAGTCTCGGCGTGTAGCCTAAAATACTCTCATAAGCCTCCTGCCCTCCCCAGAAGGGGGCCGGGGGTAGAAGTTGCCCTACCCAAGCAAATACAACGAAGATAAGGTTACATAAAAATCCTAGCCAGATTACCCTCCTTGCCCAGCGATACCCATAGACCTCGGTGAGAATATCACCAAAAATATAGCTCAGAGGGAAGATAACTATCGCCGCCGGCAGAATAAGAGAGCCAACACTTATTACCTTTACGGCAATGATATTAGCTGTAATAAGGCTGGTGACAAAGATGACCGAAATTACCAAAAACCGGTGTGAGACATTCATTACTTTAGAGCCTTCGCCGAACTGGGGCGGCACCACTAGATGACACGTATTCGTCTGAAGAAGTAGAGCATACCACCAATAACAACTAGCATTATCAAGAAGACATAGATAAGGGAAAAGTCTGAGTTTTGTAAAGGTAGCGGGATGTTCATGCCGAAGATACTTGCCACCACAGTAATAGGTAAGAGAATAGTAGCAATAATAGTCAGCATTCGTACGACTTCATTGGTACGGTTACTCGCCAGCGAATCATGGGTAGCACTCAATCCTTCAANAATCTCCTTATACTCATCCAAGCCGTCCCAAATCTTGTCCACATGGTCAAGCATATCACCAAAGTAGACCGACAAATCCAGCTTAACAAAGCGACGCACCCTGGGTTCCAAACTGCCAATAACCGCCCGCATCGGCCAGATAATGCGTCGGAAGGAGATAATATCACGCCGTATCATGGAGATTTCCCGTACTGTGCTCCTCTTCCTGTCAGAGAAGATGTCGTCTTCCACCTCCTCAATACTATCACCAACCTTGTCTAGTATCGGCAGGCAATAATCAACCAGCCGGTCAAGTATGCGGTAGAGAAGGAAACCAGAGCCCTGACTGAAATACTCCTGCCGCGACTCCTCATCAATCTGGCACTCCCGAAACAGCTTTACCAGCGGGTTAAGCTCTCCTTGATGTACCGTAATCAGGTAGTTTTGGCCAATAAACACCGATACTTGGCTGGAGGTAAGCACCCGCTCCCGTTTGCGGTATATCGGAAAATGGAAGACTAAAAACAGATAGTCCTGGTATTCATCAATTTTAGGGCGCTGGATTCGGCTGAGTACGTCATCCAAGTCAAGATGGTGAAAGGAATAGTGCTCGCCCAGATACTCCGTCTCTTTCTCGGTTGGCCGCTCAATATTAACCCAGATTAGCTCACCCCAAGTAAGTGAATCCATATTTAGCTCTTTTTCTTTTTTGATTTGAGGTGTAATCATGACGATCACCCTTTCAGCAGCAGCCGACAAACCACCTCATTCTACCACAATCCTTTGTCCTATAGCACCAAACCTGATATACTACGAACAGAATTCTAAACTAACTTAGGGCTAAAAATGAAGCCTCCACTAAGAGCTAGAATTACCCTCAGAATCAAAAAGGCACTGGGAATGAATATATTCCTGTGCGATAGCTGTAAGTGGAACTGGCGCGGGGCATGCCACATCCCAGAACGTCCCAACGCTACTTGGTGCCTTGACTATGAAAAACGGGGGAGTTAGTGCCATTACTCTGCCTAAATTCACCTATCACTCATGGTTGACAACAGTCTAAAAGGACATATACAATGCCTGAAGTCAATGCTAATCTAGAGTCGGTAATGGCAGCGTAGCTCAGTGGTAGAGCAGGGGACTCATAAGCCCTTGGTCGCAGGTTCAAATCCCGCCGCTGCCACTTTCTATATAGAATTGGTTAATCAAGATAAGAGAAATACTTAAGAAATATTATGTATTTTCCCTTACGCTTATGTTATGGGTTTCGTCCATAGTGGGATGTACGGGAAGCTAGGAGTTAATTATGGCAAAAGACGGTGATACGGTTAAAGTGCATTACAAAGGTACATTGGAGGATGGTAGCGTATTTGATACATCTAGGGGTAAACAACCGCTGGAGTTCAAACTAGGCGAAGGGAAAATGATCGGGGGATTTAATAAAGCGGTAAATGGTATGCAGGTTGGTGAGATTAAGACAGTCACCCTAACACCAGAAGAGGCATGCGGTCCGCATCGTGACGACCTAATACTGGAAATAAAGCGAGAGCAATTATCTGAGGATGTACATCCTGAG
>NZEH01000006.1 GCA_002690375.1 Dehalococcoidales bacterium | reverse complement strand
TCTTGTCTATGATCAGTTGAAGTGTGACGGCTGTAACACCTGTGTGCTTGCCTGTTCAGCAGTGCATGAGGGAGTACAAAGTCTCTCTTTAGGCAGACTGCAAATAGCTAAGAATCCACACGGACAGTTCCCTGAAGACATAAAAGTACAAGTGTGCCGGCAATGTGTCTATGCCCCATGTGTTGAAGTTTGTCCCTCCGGCGCCTTACATGCCGATCCGGACAACGGAAACATAAGGACAGTAGATGAAGGCGTATGTGCCGACTATCAGCGATCTATTTCACCAAACGTATGTCGGCTATGTGCAGATAACTGCCCATATACGCCATCTATGGCGATTTGGAAGCCAATAACAGGACAGTCGGACATCCAAGGTGTCGCCATGCTATGCGACCTGTGTAAATCAGCACCCAATTGGTCCCAAGAGGGCGGCATTGATGGCAAGCAGGCTTGTGTAGAGGCTTGTCCTGAGCGTATGCTAAAAGTGATTAAGACAGTACCGTCACAATTTGAAGATGAGGGCTACAATCTGAACTTCCGAACCGCAGAGTGGGACAACCTCATGAACTATTCGTGGCCGGACTAGTAATCAAAAAGAGGCAAGTAAAAAGGGAAAAGTAAGTTAAGGAGGTAAAAAATGGCAGGAGGATATGCAGGCAAGGTTCTAAAAGTGAATCTTGATACGAGAACGATTAGCACTATAGATAGTAAGCCGTATACTGATAAGTACGGCGGTGCCCACGGGGTTGGCACGGCTCTTTTCTGGGACGAGGTTGTAGAGAAGGGCGGTGGAGGAACCACCGGTTGGGACATGCAAGATGGCACTGACTCCAGGAATCAGCTCTCCGTAATGTCTGGTCCCCTCACCGGGACTATGACCCCTTGTACAGGAAGACAGGAGTGGCAGGGAGTTGGACCCCAGAAGTACCCAGTTAATTGGTTCACCAGAAGCGGCCAGGGCGGCCGATTTGGCGCCTTTATGAAATTGGCCGGTTGGGACGGAATCATTGTTCAGGGTAAAGCATCTTCACCAGTCTGGATTAACATCATAAATGATGATGTAACCTTAGAGGACGCCGGTCCAGACGGAGATAACCTATGGGGAATGACAACCTGGGAGGCCATGGATGAAATCTGGAGAAAGATAAAAGGTAGCAAAAGGCACGGCGAATGGCTGAAGCTACCCGGCGATGAATACACTAGCCAACTACCTGCGGTAGTGGCCTGTGGTCCCATCGGAGAAGCTCTATCCAAACATGGTTCTCTAGTTAGTGATGGCGGCAGTGGTGCCGGTCAAGGTGGCATGGGTTGTGTCATGGGTTCAAAGAACCTAAAAGCAATCAGTGTTCTGGGAACAGGGAGTCTTGAGATTTCCGACCCAGGGGCACTGGTAGACGCCAGAACTTGGTATAAGGCGAACTTTAGTTACAATATTGACAACCCGCTAAGAGTAGCTAAGGGTCGACGACCAACTGGTGGTGCGAGCAGTATTAACTTTACGAATATCCGTCGAGCTACTGGTTGCATCGGTGCTACTCAGAATTGCCGGCAACAAACCTACTCCGGTTCCGGTAACGACTCACAGTGCTCAGATCAGATGCTTGTAACTGTCCCAACAAAGCGAGGGCAAGCCAGAGTAACTGATCTAGGGCAAATGTACGGTCTCAACTTCTTTGCCCGTGGTCATGAGTACCTCAGAGACCTAGCAGAGCTGGGTGTCCTGGGTGCAGGCAAAGAGATCGAACAGTACCCATTAGATATGGATATCTATGGGACAGTACCATGGGCGGAACAATTACTTCGAATGACCGCCGAAAGAAACGGATTAGGCGATGCTTGGGCTGAGGGCGACCTTAGAGCTTCCCAGCAATGGGGTAGATACGAGGAAGACAGTGGTCCTGGACGCCTTCTAAACCTGATCCATTGGGGAGACAGGTGGCACCATGATGCTGAGAAGTGGTGGCTCCACGGTAGCCTTTTTGCCGAAAGAGATGTAAACGAGCATAGTGGTCTTTACCACTCCGTTCGGCAGGCATACGAGCGTCTCGGTACCGCCGATGAGATATCCGCCGACACGATGGCAGGCGAAATTAATGACAGATATGCAGCGTCATACCCAGCCCTGGCTGACCCGTATATGGCCAGTCAAACTTGGCAGGGTCCTAACAACGAGTACATGGACGATGCCATGGAGACCGGTTGGTATTCCGCGAGTGGAGTCAAAGAGGTAGCCTGGCACCGCTACTACAGCAGGTTCTGGCAGCAGGGCATGCAGATGTGCTGTTGGGAGTGGGGCATCGGTGGTAACTTCCATAGTTATCAGAGAGAAGATTTCAAGGGAGCTACCACNCAGGGCGCAGAAGAGAGNTTCTTTAACGCCGTTACTGGAAAGAACTACTCCTTCGCCGACGGAATGGATATTGGTANGAGAGTCTGGAACATGGACAGGGCTATCTGGGTACTGCAGGGCAGACACCGTGACATGGAACACCATACTGCCGAGCGCCAGTACTCGTATCCAGGCACACCTTGGGCAAACAGAGCAATGCCCATGTACATAAATGGTGCTTGGGAATATCAGAACTACAACGTACCCGAAACCTCACCGTTCTCTGATAGAGATGGAACTGAAGCCATGAAGACTCACTACTATGAGTTAGAGGGCTGGAATACCGCCAGTGGAGCTCCAACTAGAGCGACATTGGAATCCCTAGACCTGGGCTTTGTTGCCGATAAACTTGAGGCAGCTGGCAAGATATAGGAGACTTAATAGAAAGAGAATAGAGAACGTCTGAGTTCTCTCAAACTGGGAGGGGCCAGCACCGAAGCCGGAGAAGAAAAACCGGTTTGGGTGCTGGCTCTTCCTGAATCTGAGGAGGAGAACAGGGAATGACCGAGTTCACAAAATCATCTGAGGATCCAAAGGAAGAGCCAAAGGCGAAAACTGCAGTAACCTTTTCCCAGCCGTCCAAGGAGTTGGCTACTAGGCTTTTGGGTAAGGTAAGCTTCAAAGAGCGACTTATCGGATCTATCGAACACCCGGGGCCTGGGGCTGCCCCACACTCAATATATAGCTTTGCGGAAGCAGCTGTCTTTCTGGACGGGGGCGACCTAACGGGGCAGGACCACACATACACAATCCGCTTTGACATTCTAAAGAAGTGGATTGACGAGACATTGGGCGATAAGGAACTGGCTCAGGCAATTGAAGAAATAACCAAAGAAGTATCGGGCAATTGGAAAGTGCCATTCCAGCAGTATCTAAGGAGTCTGGAACTAATTGAGCCTGTCCAAGGGTTAATGATGCAAAGATTAAAACAGTGCAAAATGATGATGGGTATAGAGTTTACAGAAGGAGAACTAGAAGCTCTCGGCCTCATCCGCTGACAAAGGAACGAGAAGAGGATATCAAGTAAGCCGTCGGAAGGCTCTCTTAGAGATAGGGGAGGGGACTGAAGCTGAGCCAGAGTCTTTCGACCTCACCCTCATGACGTCCACTGAAACCTACAGCAAAACCTTCTATGGCGGATCCAACGATAGCACGAATAACAGTCTCTCCAGAATCATTCAACAATACGGTTACCCCCTCTTGATTTGTTTGTAAAACTTAATTCACTCTTAGGCCTCATTCACAGTGGGTGGGATTCCAACGAATTAGAAAGACCTGTTTGATTGTACTATCTCGCCCATAACATAAGCAAGGTCTTCGGTTCTTTTGTGTGACGAAAAGACTCCGAGGATTCTATTTCCAAGAGAGCTTTTTTGTTTCCAAAGTACCAGGGAGTATGCTATAGTTACCGAAGTCCAAGCATCCATCTCTAGGAGTGTAACGAAGCATTGGGAGAGAAAAAAGGAATTATGGATATTTTGCTGGTAGCGGCAGCAGTAAAGGGGAGGAGCAGCCGTGCTAGACTGGCTCCTCCTTTGGGGCTAGCCTATATAGCTTCTGTCCTTCTTAAGGCTGGGTATAATATATCGGCTATAGATTTCAATATTAGCGGTTTTGACCCCATTCGGGTGAAGAAGATTCTGGAGAGAGATGCGCCCCGCATTTTAGGGATTTCGGCTCATACGGAAACCTATCTAAGCGGCCTAAAGATTGCAGAGATAGCCAAGCAAGTAAATCCANAGACAATTGTAGTAATAGGAGGCGCTCATCCATCAGTGATGTACCAAGAAGCGGCCGAAGACAAGAATATTGATGTGGTGGTCAGGGGAGAAGGTGAGTATGCAATGCTTGAGCTAGCCGACTACTTCTTAAAAAATAAAGGTAACCTTGCCCAGATAAAAGGGATAGCGTATCGGGAGAACGGGGTAGTCAGAACTACCCCGGAGCGGCCGTTCGTAAAAGACCCTGACGATCTCCCCTTCCCGGCCAGGGAACTATTCCCTTTGCCCCTATATAAGGTTTCTGGCGGCGTCCTATTGTCTAGAGGGGGGTGTCCGTTTCACTGTCGTTACTGTGCGGTCAACAATATCTGGCAAGGGAAACGTCGGTTTAGAAAGCCGGAAAAGGTTGTAGAGGAGATTCTTTATATCTTAAGGCATGGCCAAGCCCAGGAGATTAACTTCTCAGATGACACCTTTACTTTAGACAGGCAACGTGTGATTGAGCTTTGTGACCTATTAAAGGCTTTGAAGGAGCCCTTCCAAGTACACTGGGTATGCTCCACCAGGGTTGATCTGGTAGATAGGGAGCTTTTGGAGAAGATGTATGAGGCTGGTTGTTATGGTATCCAATACGGTATTGAAGCCGGGTCGCAAAAGATATTAGATTCTATAGGCAAGGGGATAACTCTAGAGCAGGTTAGGGATGCGGTAAGCACAAGCCTTGATGTCGGGATGGAAGTTTGGTGCTTCTTCATGTTTCCTCATCCTGAGGATACCGAAGAGACAGTTCGTGAGCAGATACGGCTTATGCAAGAACTAAAGAGGATGGGGGTTACAGAATCTATGACATCGACAACACCCTTTCCCGGGACTTACTATTACGACCATGCCGATGAGCTTGGCATTAAGATTCTGGTTGATAGCTGGGATGAATTTCACGGCAGGCATCTCACAATTACGACAAAACATCTATCTAAAGAAAACTTGGAATCTCTTCTAGATGAAATTGCTCACGATGTTGGGATGGTGCCAGCTCCCGGGTTAGAGCCCCTCTCGGACAATATCAGCCCCTAGGAAACAAGTCGTACCAAGCCGTTACCGGATACAACTATGCTCTCAAAAATTAAGTTAACTTGGCGGTAGATAACCATGGTTATACTCATCAGAGTAGCACGGCTTTTTAGCTTTATTTTTGGTGGAGCCGGAGGGATTCGAACCCTCGACCTTTTGACTGCCAGTCAAACGTTCTCCCAACTGAACTACGGCCCCAAAAAACTATATTTAATTTAGCAGAATTTAACAGTACAGAATGAAAATCTATTCCAAGACGACTCCAGTCCCGTAGGCTACCACCTCAGCCGCATTCTGCATCACCATTGAAGTGCCAAGCCTCATGTCGATCACAGCGCTAGCCCCCTTCTCCTCGGCATCCGCTATCATCCTCCGGAGGGCTTCCTCCCGTGCCTCGGCCATCATCTTGGTGTATTCTCCTATCTCACCACCCACGAGTCCCCTCAGGCTAGCCATAATATCCCGACCCAGATTCTTTGCCCGGATAGTACTGCCTTTGACCAAGCCAATAGTGCGAATGATTTTCTTATCCACTACCTGCCCTGAAGTAACAATAATCAATTATCCACCCCCGTAAAGTCATCTTTCTTGGACTGAGCTATCCTATCTTTAATCGCTATCCCGAATAGCATTAGTACCGCCGCGGCAATAATACCGACCACTATACGGATAAACACTGAAATTTCATCCGCCATAAAAAAGTCTTTAGCTAGCCAGCCAATCAAGACCAGTAGGCCAAGACCAATCAGTATAAATGCTAGATTCTGCACAGGTCACCTTTAAAAGTAATTTCGGTTACATTATGTCAAGCAGAGTAGCTCTTCTCGCCTTACCACTTTAGACATTCGTTAGCACCCTACCCCATTGGTCTCCCATACAAGGGAGATGAGAATGGTTTGTAATAGGGGTAAAACCTCTCTTAGACTCTCCTTTAGCACCTACTTCATTATACTCTGCTTGAGGAATAAATCAATAGGCTATCTTTTGCGCCTTCACACTATCCCCTTAGGCGGCATCCTCAAGAGCTATATCTAACTCAGCGAAAAGATTAACAAGAGGTTCAACCCCTAAAGTCGAGTCTCTAATACGCTCCCATCGTATTATTGTACCTTCAGAGGTATCCTCAAGAATTATACCTACCTCGCCTAATTTTGTCCGAATTCTATCAGCAAGTTGCCACTGTTTGGCATTCCTAAGACGGAGACGTTCCTCAATGAGACGATTAACAAGAGGTTCAATCTCTGGAGTCGATTCTCTCATAAATTCGGAAGGTTCAAGCTTTAAGCCGAGAACATCGCATGCAAGTTCGGAAATCACTCTTTGGGCTTTACTGAAATTAATACTGGAATCACCAGCTTGGTTTATTGCCCGAGCTAAATCAAACAGGCTGCCAAGTGCTTGAGCCGTGTTAAAATCGTCATCCATCGCCTCAATAAATTGCTTTTTATAAGGCTCTGCATCAAGGTCTTCCTCTGCAGCACCGGTGGGGTCGTTTCTTGAAATCACCCGCAGCAATCTCTCAATCCCTCCCTCTGCCGCCTCCAGCACCTCTTCAGAATAGGTCAAGGGGCTACGATAATGGGAGCTTAAGATGAAAATACGGACAGCGTCAGCGCTGTATCTCTCCAGTGCCTCCTTTATCGTTATCAGGTTGCCCAAGGATTTACTCATTTTCTCTTCGCCGAGCTTTAAAAGCCCATTATGCAGCCAGTATCTAACAAACGGTTTTTTGCCGCTAAAACTCTCTGACTGAGCAATCTCATTCTCATGGTGAGGGAAGATAAGGTCCCGCCCGCCACCATGGATGTCAAGGGTATCCCCCAAGTATTTTAAGGACATAGCACTGCATTCAATATGCCAACCCGGCCGACCCGGTCCCCACGGGCTTTCCCATGACGGCTCACCCGGTTTTACCGCCTTCCACAGGACAAAGTCCATCGGGTTTTCTTTGTCATCACTGCCTACCGTGCTTTCTGTAGTCATCATAGATTCAAGGTCACGGCGGGACAGCTTGCCATAATCAGTTACCTTTCTTACCCTAAAATAGACACTACCCTGCGACTGGTAGGCATACCCCCTGTCCACCAACCCTTCTACCACCTCAATAATTTTTGGTATCTCCTCAGTTGCCCGGGGATAGATATCAGCCCGGCCTACATTTAAGACATCCATATCTGAAAAAAAACTATCGGTGTATTTTTTGGCTAACTCAGCCCAAGATAAGCCAAGCAGATTCGCCCGCTCTATAATCTTGTCATCAATATCGGTGATGTTCTGCACATACCTCACCTTATAGCCACGAAACTCAAGATAGCGCCGGATAACATCAAAGGTGATATAGCTCATGGCATGCCCTATATGAGCCTCATCATAGGGCGTAACCCCGCAGACATACATCTTAACCGGGTCGTCTTGGGGCAAAAAATCCTCTTTCTCTCCGGAAAGGGTGTTGAATACCTTTATCATTGCTTCCATATTACCGTTAACACCAACACTTCAGGGTAATAAACATTTTGCCCTGAAAGGCGTTATCAAACCTTCATCGCTACTTTCTTGTTATGGTGGCTACTGCCCAGGCGACCATCCCCTCCTCGCGGCCGACAAAGCCGAGTTGCTCAGAGGTTGAGGCTTTGACGCTTACCTGAGAAGCATCAATTCCTAATGTCAGGCTGAGATTTTGACGCATGCCATCAAGAAAGTCCCTCAGTATAGGTTTCTCAGCGACAATAGTAGCATCAATATTTCCCACCTCCCAGCCCCTTTCATTAAGCATGTTCCCCACTTTCTCAAGCAAAACCAGACTAGAAATATCCTTGTACTGCGGGTCGCCAGGTGGGAAATGGCGCCCAATATCTCCCAACACCACCGCCCCAAGCAGGGCATCAATGATAGAATGAGTTAATACATCAGCATCACTCCAGCCAACAAGCCCCTGAGCCGACGGTATCTCTACCCCACCAAGCACCAAAGAATGACCCAGAGCCAAGCGATGGACATCGTAACCTATACCGGTGCGTATTTTAAGCTCCATGTTTCTGCCATAAAATTTCAGCTAAAGCCAGGTCATTAGCAGTAGTTATCTTTATATTAGCATAAGAGCCCATAAATAGTTTAACCTGATAGCCCAGCCTCTCTGTCAGCGAAGCGTCATCGGTTACCTCAGCCTCTACCTTACGATAGGCTCTAGTTATTATATCAGAACGAAATACCTGTGGCGTCTGCACCGCCCACAATCTTTGCCGTGGCGGTGTCCCTTGAACAAACAGGTCATCCCCGGCAACCTTAATGGTGTCGCTAACCGGCACTGCCACCACAGCAGCGCCGGTCTCTTTAGCTGCCTCAAGTCCAGCTTCAATCAGAGCCACCGACACCAGCGGCCGAGCCCCATCGTGGATTACCACCCAGTGGCAGTCTTTAAGCCGACCAAGTCCAGCGGCTACTGAGTCCTGGCGCAACTTCCCACCAGGACAGACATCAGTTACCTTTGAGAAGCCCGCTTGGGCCACTAACTGCTTGCCTCGTTCAAGATTTTGCTCACCTAAGACGATAACAATCTGNNCAATTAAGNTACAGTCTTGAAAAACGCTAACTACACGAGCCAGAACCGGCTCACCGGCTATTGGGGCAAACATTTTATCCACCCCACCCATCCGCTCGCCCCTACCGGCAGCTACTATAANGGCGCCTANTTTTTGNTTAGTCATTTTTCTGCCNTACCCCTNACCAACCCAACCTTNATCGCTTCTCTCAGGGTTCCAACTGGAATAATCTCTATACCTTCAGGGGCTGAAATTCTGGCGCCTACCTTGGGTACGAGAGCCCGCTTAAAGCCCAGCCGGGCGGCTTCACTAAGCCGCCGCTCAAGCTGTGAGACAGCTCTTAGCTCACCACTTAAGCCCACCTCACCTACCACCACCAGCTCGGGATCAATACCCATATCACGAAAGCTGGAGCAAATTGCCAGAGCGATAGCCAAATCAGCCGCCGGCTCACCAATCCTCAGCCCGCCGGTAGCATTAACGATAACATCTTGATTTCCCAGCTTTAAGCCAAGTCGCCGGCTAAGCACTGCAGTAACTATCAACAGCCGTCCAAAATCAACTCCGTTAGCGGTACGCCGTGGTAAGCCAAAGCTGGTAGGATTAGTAAGGGCTTGAATTTCTACAAGGAGAGGTCGGCTACCCTCAAGGGTAGGCACCACTGCTGAGCCAATAGCCCCACTCTGCCGCTGCGCCAANAACACCTGTGATGGGTTAGCTACCTCACGTAAGCCCACCTCCTTCATCTCAAAGATGGCGACTTCATTGGTTGAGCCAAAGCGATTTTTTACCGAGCGCAGTAGCCGGTAGTTACTAAACGGCTCGCCCTCAAGATAAAGCACCACATCAACGATGTGTTCTAAGACCCGGGGGCCGGCAATAGCCCCGTCCTTAGTCACATGCCCGGTAATGAAAATGGGCACTGCGCTGCGTTTTGCCCATTCCATGAGCCTAAGAGTACACTCCCGTACCTGAGTAATACTGCCCGGCGTAGTCTCTAGCTCCGGAAGANAAACNGNCTGAACCGAGTCAATAACTACCATCTGGGGGGCTAACTTCTCAATCTGGTTTAAGATAACATCAAGCTCAGTCTCAGCTAAAAGATAGAGCCCCTCTCCGCTTAGCCCAAGACGCTCTGAACGGATCTTTACCTGCAGCACATTTTCTTCACCGGAAACATATACCACATTGCCCAGAGCCGTTGCTATCTGGGCGGAAAGTTGAAGCAGTAAAGTTGATTTGCCAATGCCGGGTTCGCCGGCGATAAGCACCAAGGAGGCCGGTACTAAACCCCCACCCAGCACCCGGTTAAACTCAGCTAGTGGCAGTGGTAAGCGCTTTTCCGTCCCAACGGCAACCTGAGATAGCTCCTGGGGTGGACTGACCGGGGAAACAGGCTGGGCAGTAGCCGAGGTTACTTTTTTCTCAACGAAGCTGTTCCACTCTTGGCAATTAGGGCAGCGTCCCAGCCATTTGGGGCTCTCCTTAGCGCACTGCTTGCAGAGAAAGACAACCCGGGATTTATTCACGGACTAATTATAGCACGATAATAAAATGTTCCGCTCTATTAAAAATGGGGCCATTTTAAGTCTGCTCATCAAGTATGCCACTTAGCTTTAGCTGATTTTGGGAAGTTAGCAAGAATAATAAGATATTCCCTCGCTAATCTTCTTCGCTAACCAAATCGAAAAATTCAATTATGTCGCCTCTATGCTCACTGGCATTAAAGTTCATAGCAGCACGCGGATGTTGGTTTAGCAGTCCCGTAATCATATAGGGAGTATCAAATCCCCACATAAGCTCCCCTCGTAATGGCTCAATGTGTTGCTGAATACATCGGAGGATGGGCCTGAGATGGAACTTCGGATTATGGAGAAAGCCGACCAACAGTTCAATTGGGCAATTACCGGCACCACGACCGAGTCCCGCCATGCTTGCATCCAGCATGTCCGCCCCTTTAATAACCGCCTCAACAGTATTAGCAAAGGCCAACTGCTGGTTGTTGTGTGCATGCATCCCGACACGTTTCCCGCAAGATTTTGTGTACCTGCGATATTTCTCTAAAAGGCAATGGGTTTGTTCGCTGTAGAGAGATCCAAAACTGTCCACGATGTAGACGGTGCCCACTTCCGAGTCCATCAAAAGCTCTAGAGCTTCATCCAGCTCCCGCTCATTAACCGTTGAAATGGCCATCAAGTTGAGGGTAGTCTCATAACCCTTGTCATGAGCATCCTTTATCATGTCTAAAGCTAGCGGTATCTGATGGATATAGGTGGCAACCCGAATCATATCCAGTACACTCTGGTCACAAGGCAAGATATCCTCATGATAATCGCTCTTTTCGGCATCTGCCATAGCTGATAGTTTTAACGGCGTATCGTTTTCACCGACAATACGCCGGATATCTTCCTCCCTACAAAACTTCCACGACCCGTGCTCGGCTGGAGGAAAGATTCGTTGAGAGTTTATATATCCGATTTCCATATAGTCAATACCGGCATCAACACATGCCGAATAAACCGCCTTCACGACTTCATCACTAAAAAGGTGATTATTCATTAATCCGCCATCGCGAATTGTACAGTCTAAAATCTTGAGTGCCGGACGATAGGAAACCCACTTGCTGGTATGGTTTTCTTTTGGATTAGTCTTTGTCATGGCTCTGTCTCCTTAAAACTTTCTCTCACTTGAACCTTGACCCGCCCCCACTAGTTATACCATATCTTAAGTCAGAGTTGCCGCTATAGTCAATAGTTGTTTCAGCTCAGGAGCCGGAGGCTTATACCTTAAGTGGCCTATATGGTCGTACTTGATTGTATTCCCTTCTCCATTCCTTAATCAATATCACCGCTTCAAGTAAGGTCGCGAAGGTCTCCCTACTGAGCAAATCGTCTAGTTATTAAGTGAACAATTCGTCATTTTGTTCTTCCCAATTACCCTATTAACAA
>NZEH01000005.1 GCA_002690375.1 Dehalococcoidales bacterium | reverse complement strand
AATCGCTCACCAATAATAACGAACCAGTCAATAAACCCCTGCTTGACAGAGGAAATTTTGCTGACACCATCTATTCGGCCGGCATCCAAATGCGCTACTTCTGTAACCTTCATCCCCATCTTTTTGACTTTTACTAGCATCTGCTGCTCCATTTCGAAGCTGTCATAGCTAAGTTTGAGGTCCTGAAATGCTCCCTTCCGGAAAGCATTATAACCAGAACATATATCAGTATATCTGGTGCCATAGAGGACATTGGAGGTAACAGCCAAGACCCTATTGCCTAACCAGCGATGCCAAGGCATGTTGAGTGGTCGACCACAAGTGAGGCGGCTACCTTTAGCCCAATCATAGCCATTAAGGATGGGTTCAATAAACTTAGGCATCTCCCCAGGGTCAGTCTGACCATCGGCATCTAGGGTTACAATGATATCGCCACTAGCTTTTTGCACTCCATACCTTATTGCCTCACCCTTCCCCTTACCCGGCTGATACACAACATGAATATCTGGTCGAACATGGCGAGCTTTATCCACAGTATCATCAGTGCTGTGGCCGTCTACTAAAAGAATTTCGTGCACCCAGCTAGGCACCTCGGAGAGAACGGAAGCAATAGTCGCCTCCTCGTTGAGGGCACAAAGTAGCACAGTTACCCTTGGTTTAGAAGCAATTTCCACTTTTGACTTCACCTTAGCCACCTTCTCCAATAGAGAGTATATCAATGTAGTATTGTGGCGTCAACTGCCATCTTCTGTGCCTATTGACAAGTTTCACAAGGCAGTGCTATGGTGTGATTGCTCTCATTACCCTTGCCTTCATGGTTAAAAAGAGCTATACTTGAGTCTTAAGAGAAGGGAGTATAACCATTTGAGGATTAGGATAGGAAATGGCCTTCTACCCTTGAACCTACTAGTTATTGCGTTGGTGGCGGCTATTATCTTTCTCCCGTCTAGTATTCTGCAAATTAGCTTGGGTTTGCCATTTGTGATCTTCTTCCCCGGTTATGCTCTGCTGGGAGCGCTGTTTCCCAAAAGAGAGGGGCTGGGTAGTATTGAGAGAGTGGCCTTAAGCTGTGGCGTAAGCATTGCTTTAGCGCCAATCATAGGATTCCTTCTTTACTATGCTTCACCCTGGAACATCGATCTCTATTCTATACTATTCTCTACCACCCTGTTTATTTTAGTTGCATCGGTGATTGCCTCTTTCAGGCGTAAGCAAGTGCTGCCGGAGGAACGCTTTGATATCTCATTTAATCTTAATCTTCCACAACAGGCAGGTGCCAGTGGACTTGATAAGACGCTATCTATCTTTCTTATGCTGGCAATACTGGTAGCCATCGGAACGCTCGGTTACGTGATTGCTAAACCAAAGGTGGGAGAAAGCTTTAGTGAGTTTTATGTTCTGGGACTGGAAGGACAGACGACAGACTATGAAAAGGAGTTAGCGGTAGGAGATAAGGGGGAAGTGCTGGTGGGCATTGTCAACCAAGAGCGTGAAGTAGTAAGCTATCGGGTAGAGGTAGTGATAAATGGTGTTTTAAATAACGAAGTCGAGGGAGTTACCTTGGAACATAATGAGAAGTGGGAAAATGCGGTGAGCTTTACGCCTGATGTTGTAACCAATGCGGCTAAGGTGGATTTTTTGTTATATAAACAGGGGCAAACAGAGGTTTATCGGATGCTTCGCCTATGGGTTGATATAATCGAGTAGGATAGGGGAAGCTTTAGTATAGCTGCTAGCTTTTGCTGGATAGCTACTCGCCATGTTTTATCAGCCAGTATTCTAGACTGTCGACCAAGGCCAGCCAGCTAGCCTCAATGATATCACCTGAGCTGCCCACTGTCCGCCATTCGGTAACTCCATCGCTGGACTCAATAAGAACCCGAACCTGAGATTCGGTACCAATGCTTTCCTCAAGGATTCTAACCTTATAGTCAACCAGCTTGACAACGGACAGGCTGGGATAAAACTGAAGTAGCGCCTTGCGTAATGCCTTATCCAGAGCATTAACCGGACCATTACCCTCGGCGGCGGTATGCATCACTTCACCACCCACCTTTACCTTTACCACTGCCTCAGCCAGCGTCTCTTCAGCACTTCCCTGGACTGGGGGACGCCGCCTTTTCTCAATTACCACCATAAAATCAACCAGCTCAAAGGGTGGCTGGTAACCCGGTTGGGCACGATGGACTAGCAGGTCAAAAGAGGCCTCTGCATTTTCGTACTGGAAGCCCCGGCTCTCCAATAACTTAACCTTCTCCAATAACTTTTGAACCTCCCCACCCCGCACCGGCAAATCAACACCTGCCGTCTTAGCCCGCTGGATAATGTTCACCCTCCCCGATAGCTCAGATACCAGCATTTTTGGCTTATTACCCACCAGAGCCGGGTCTATATGCTGATAACTGTCTGCCCACTTGCTCAAACCGGAGACGTGGAGCCCAGCTTTGTGAGTAAAGGCACTGGAACCAACATAGGGCAGGAATGCATNCGGAGTAAGATTAGCCACTTCACTGATATAGTGTGATACCTCGGCAAGTTTGGCCAACTGNATATNGGTAACACANNNAANACCNATCTTCAGCTTNANNANCGGGATNATGGAANATAGATTGGCATTNCCACAGCGCTCGCCATAGCCATNNATGGTGCCCTGAANCTGNGTGGCNCCNGCANTTACNGCNGCCANGGTATTGGCTACCGCCATTTCAGTATCATTGTGAGCATGGATNCCCANNGGCNTATNCGNTANTNCTCATNGCTGCNNNAACGNCNNCTGTTATCTCNTGAGGNAGNNTACCACCNTTGGTATCACACANCACCANGCAGTCAGCNCCAGCCTTAGCCGCCACCTNNAGAACTTNNAGGGCATACTCNGCATTAGTCTTAAAGCCATCAAAAAAGTGCTCGGCATCAAAGAAAACGGTTAACCCCTTTGCCTTGAGATATTCTATGGAATCGGAGACCATAGCCAGGTTTTCATCTAAAGTTATCTCCAACACTTGAGTCACCTGTAACTCCGAGCTTTTCCCGACAATAGTAATCACCTCTACCCCTGAAGTAGCCAGAGCCTGAAGGTTAGCATCTGTTTCTGCCTTGGCCTTAGGCCGCCGGGTGCTACCAAAAGCAACCAGCTTTGCCTGAGCCAAATTTAATCCCCTAGCCTTATTAAAAAAATCCACATCCTTGGGATTAGAACCAGGCCAGCCGCCCTCTACAAAGTGAACACCTAACTCATCAAGCTTCTGAGTAATATTTAGCTTGTCTACTACCGAGAAGGAAATACCTTCTCGCTGTGCCCCATCCCGAAGCGTGGTATCATAAAGCTGAATTGATGCCAAATCCTAGCCTCCTACCCTATCAGCAATTAAGTCCCCCATCTGTCTGGTGCTAACCCTTAGTTTACCTTCCCCCATTATATCTTTGGTCCGATAATCCTCATCTAACACCTGCTCAACAGCTGCCTCAACCACCTCAGCCTCCTTTATTAGACCGAAGGAGTAACGCAGCATCATAGCCATACTCATAATAGTGGCAATGGGATTAGCTACATCCCGCCCCGCATGGCGAGGGGCACTGCCGTGAATCGGCTCATACATACCGAATGTTTTAGCACCTTCTTGAGGCACCCCAGCCAGACTGGTTGAGGGTAGCATGCCCATGGAGCCGGCCAGCATTGATGCCTCATCAGTCAGAATATCACCAAAGGTATTCTCCGTAACCAGCACGTCAAGGTATCCGGGGTTTTGGATAATACGCATGGAGCAGGCATCAACCAGCATATGTTCCAACTCCACATCAGGGTAGTCTTGGGAAACCTCCATGGCTACCTGTCGCCATAGCCGCGACGACTCAAGCACATTGGCTTTATCTACTGAGATTAGCTTCTTACGCCGNTCTTGTGCTATTTCAAAGCCAACCCTAACAATNCGGCTAATCTCCTGTTCTGAATAGCTCATTGAGTCAACAGCCCGCCGACCGCGAGACGTCCGCCACTGCTTTTTAGGTCGGCCAAAGTAAAGCCCACCGGTAAGTTCACGGACAAATATGAAGTCTGCTCCTTTTACAATCTCCGGTTTAAAATTAGTGTTATCAACCAGCGCCGGATAGACTTTCACCGGGCGCAAATTAGCAAACAAACTTAACCCCTTCCGCAGTGCCAGGAGACCATCTTCAGGGTGNANCTTAGCTTTAGGATCATCATANTTGGGATGACCAACAGCGCCCAGAAGCACAGCGCCACTCTTTTTGCACATCTTAAGGGTTTCGGGAGAAAGGGCTGTTCCTTGCTGATCAATAGCTATACCACCCACCAGCCCAAAGCGAAAGTCAAACTCATGCCCGAATCTTCCAGCCACCATCCGNAACACCTTAAGNGCCTCAGTGATAACATCGGGACCGATACCGTCACCGGGTAAAACCGCTACACTAAACTTCACTATAGTCTCGCCTACCTTCTAATCTTTTCTTGGTATACTCAATAAGCCCACCGGCTGAGATAAGTTCAACCATAAAATCTGGGTAAGGCTTGGCAGTAAATACCCTTCCATTGTTTAAATTCCTTATTTTGCCACCTGTTATGTCAATCTCAAGGGTATCCCCGGCTTCGGTATTGTCCACCNCCTCATCACATTCAAGCACCGGTAAGCCTATATTTATGGCATTGCGGAAAAAGATACGGGCAAGACTCTTGGCTATTACACAGGAAATCCCAGATGCTTTAATCGCCAGCGGGGCGTGCTCCCTTGATGAGCCACAACCGAAGTTGGTCGTTGCCATAATTATATCGCCCGCCTTAACCTTACTGACAAATTCATGGTCTATACCCTCCAGACAATGCCTCGCCAGCTCTGCCGCCTCGGATACATTCAGATAGCGAGCCGGTATAATGGCATCGGTATCGACATTGGCGCCGTATTTATAGACTTTACCTTTTAGCATTAAGCGATCCCTACCTCTGTTCATTCAAAAGNACTTTAATNTTACCACACTGTTCCTTATGGTTCNCAATATTTTGTGGTCCCACCCATACTCCCTTGAATGGCTTCTTCCATTTAAGCCAAGTCGGGTAATTTTCCTTATCTAGTTCAATGCTGCCTTCAGCAATATAGTCACCTACCCCCCCAGCTTCACAAAGTTTTCCCAATCGCTAGGAGTAAGTACATGGAAGTCAGCTTTGGCCAATATTTTTCATTTTCATTCTATCAACCCTTGATAAGGGAGGGGACAACTATGGAAGAGAGGCTTCACCCCGTTAAGACTCCCTAGCCTATAACTTCTTCCGGACTGGTAATCCTGCCCGTTATGGCACTGGCGGCAGCAACAGCCGGATTTGATAGATAGACCTCTGATTCGGGACTGCCCATGCGGCCGACAAAGTTGCGGTTAGTGGTTGAGATGGCGCTCTCACCATCAGCCAGAACCCCCATATAGCCACCGAGACAGGGGCCACAGGTGGGGGTGCTGACCACAGCACCAGCCCTTATAAATGCCTCTATGAAGCCCTTTCTCAAAGCATCAAGGTATACCTGCTGTGAGCCGGGAATAATAATGCAGCGTAGCCTAGAATGCACGTGCCTACCCGCCAGTATCTCAGCAGCAAGGGCAAGGTCTTCCAAACGACCATTGGTGCAACTACCGATTACTGCCTGGTCAATTTCTATCTCACCTAGCTTACTAATTGGCAGCGTATTGGCCGGTGAATGAGGCAGGGCAACCTGAGGCTCCAGAGCCGAGACATCATACTCAATGACTTTTAAGTACTGGGCATCTTCATCTGGTTCATAGATACTATAGGAGCGCTTGGTCCGAGACTTTATGTAATCTAATGTCTTATTATCTACTCGGAAGATACCGGCTTTAGCCCCAGCTTCAATAGCCATATTAGACATAGTAAAGCGCCCATCCATAGACAGNGCATCTATGGNATCACCGGNAAACTCCATTGCCGAATAGAGGGCACCATCAACACCAATAGCACCGATAGTGTGCAGGATTAAGTCCTTGCCACCTACCCACCTGCCTAAGTCTCCGTGGTAGATGAACTTTATCGTTGGCGGCACCTTCATCCANATATCACCGGTAGCCATAGCGGCGGCAATGTCAGTTGAACCCATACCGGTGGCAAAGGCACCTAAAGCGCCATAAGTACAGGTATGTGAATCAGCACCGATAATTACATCACCCGGTAACACCAATCCCTGCTCGGGCAAAAGGACATGTTCAATACCCATTCGCCCGACTTCAAAGTATACAGTCCCCTGCTGGGAACAAAACTGCCGTACCATCTTAGCCTGCTCCGCAGAAGGGATATCTTTATTGGGCACAAAGTGATCGGGTACCATTACCACCCTGTGAGGAGAAAAGACCCGCTCAAGCCCAATCCTCTTAAACTCCCTAATAGCAATCGGTGCGGTAATATCGTTAGCTAAAACTAAGTCCACCCTGACATTTATGAACTCACCAGGGGTGACTTCCTTTTTACCAGCATGCGCGGCGAGTATCTTTTCAACTAAAGTCAAAATAGTTCCCCTGCTTTGCAATTAATATGAAGTTATCCTTGACCAGGTCCCCCTAATCATGACGGAGCAGAATCAAGACAAGTAGTACTATTACGGTGGTAACTGTTGCTATCAGATAAAGACCGACGCCAGCCGCCAATCCAATAGCGGCTGCTACCCATATTGCCGATGCCGTAGTCAGCCCCTCAACACCACCTTCCTGCCGTCGTATGATAGCTCCGGCACCAAGAAAGCCAATGCCGGCTACTACACCGGCAGCTACCCGGGCTGGATCGCCGTCACCAAAGGCATAAACTGAAGCCACGGTAAAAAGGGCAGCACCGGTTGAGATAAGAACAAGGGTTCTTAGTCCCACCGGTTTATCGGCTCTTCTTCTCTCGTAGCCAATAATGCCACCAAGCACCGCCGCCAGCAGGATACGCAAGCTCATTTCCAACTCAACTGGAATTCTGACACCTCCAAACTTAAGAAACTAGCCAGCCGTTTTCCTAACTGATAGTAGCCTGTTTAGGGCACTCATATAGGCTTTAGCACTGGCGAAAATAATATCGGTATCGCCACTACGGCCAGTATATGTCACCCCCTCGCTCTCTACCCTGATTAATACCTCACCAATAGCATCGATGCCTTCGGTAACAGATTTTACACTAAACTCGGTAAGGTTATTGGGCACTCCCACCAGCCTGTTAATGGCTTTACACACCGCATCCACAGGACCTGCCCCTAGGGCAGCATCCTCTAAAAGCTGTCCATCAGGACCAATAAGCCTGACAGAGGCGGTAGGGATACCCCTATCACCACAGGTCACCTGAAGGCGGTCAAGGTGATAGACTTCAGAAACATTACGTAACTCCTCGGCAACCAGAGATTCTATATCTCGGTCGGCAACCTTCTTTTTCTTATCAGCCAGTTCCTTAAAGGCTTTAAAGGCGCGGTTTAAATCTTCATCACTTAGGCTATAGCCCATCTCGGCCAGCCGCTCCTTAAAGGCATGGCGTCCGCTGAGTTTACCCAACACTAAGCTACTGGCCGGTATGCCTACCACCCTAGGGTCCATTATTTCATAGGTTTTGGGCATCTTAATGACACCATCTTGGTGAATTCCTGACTCGTGGCGGAAGGCATTAGCTCCAATAATCGCCTTATTGGGTTGAACCGAAAAACCGCTCAACTCACTCACCAACCGACTCGTCTTATAAATCTGCCTAGTATTAATATCAGTAGTCAGGTTAAAAAAGTCTTGACGGGTTTTAATGGCCATGACAATCTCTTCAAGTGAGGCATTGCCCGCCCTTTCTCCAATGCCATTAATGGTACATTCAACCTGTCTTGCCCCCTGTCTGACCGCTTCCAGACTATTAGCCACCGCCAGACCCAGGTCATTATGGCAATGAACACTAACTACAGNCNGTTCAATATTAGCTACATTCTGGAAAATACCTTCTATTAACTTGCCNAACTCATCTGGAATGGCATAACCGACAGTATCTGGGATATTTACTGTGGTTGCCCCTGCAGAAACAACTGATTTAAGGACTTGATAGATAAATTCGGGATTAGCCCGACTGGCATCCATTGGCGAAAACTCTATATCATCAGTATATTTCTTAGCCCGAACTACCATGTCATGAGACATCTCCAGTATCTGCTCATGGCTCTTTTTTAGTTGATGAAGCATATGGATATCCGAAGCGGAAAGAAAGACATGTATNCGTGGATGCTCNGCNTCTTTAACTGCCTCCCAAGCTCTATCAATATCATCAGGATGAGCCCGAGCCAAAGCACAGATTATGGGTGNCCGAATCTCCTTAGCGATAAGCCGAACAGCTTCAAAATCACCAAGTGAGCTAATGGGAAAGCCGGCCTCAATAACATCCACATTAAGCCTCTCCAACTGCCGGGCTGTCTCCAGCTTCTCTTGGATATTCAGCGTCCCCCCTGCCGCCTGCTCCCCATCCCTTAAGGTAGTATCAAAGATAATAACTTTATCCATGATTCAATTCTCAGTCTTGTTAATCTACTTCTTCCCCTTCAGCCAGGGCATCATCTGGCGGAGTTCAGCACCAACCTCTTCTATAAGCTCCTCACTCTCCAAGCGCTTTAGGGCATTATAGACCGGGCGACCAACCTGATTTTCCAAAATCCACTCCTTGGCAAAACTTCCATCCTGAACCTCAGCTAGGATTTCAGCCATTTCATCTCTAGCCATATCATCAATGACCCGTGATCCACGGGTATAACCACCATACTCTGCGGTATCACTCACTGAGTAATTCATATAACTTATACCCCCCTGATAGATTAGGTCAACAATCAGCTTAAGCTCGTGAAGACATTCAAAGTAGGCTATTTCCGGTTGATAACCAGCTTCAACCAGGGTATCAAAGCCAGCCTTCACCAGGGAGATAACACCACCACACAGTATCGCTTGCTCCCCGAAAAGGTCGGTCTCAGTCTCTTCAGCAAAGGTTGTCTCTAAAACTGCGGCCCTGCTACAGCCAATGCCACTAGCGTAGGCCAAGGCTAAATCCCTCGCCTTACCCGAGGCATTCTGCTGAACCGCCACCAGCGCCGGGGGGCCAATACCCTCGGTATAGAGTTGTCTTAGCATATGACCGGGGCATTTGGGGGCTATCATGGTAACATCAACTTCAACCGGTGGCACAACCTGCCCGTAATGAATACTAAAGCCATGGGCGAACATCAGCATCTTACCCGGTTTAAGCCCGCCCTCAATTTCTCGGCTATAGATGCTAGACTGTAGAGTGTCTGGAACCAACATCATAATTATATCGGCTTGCTTGGCCACCTCAGCCGCAGCCAATGCTTCAAAGCCATCATNTTGAGCCTTCTTCCAATTTGGGCTTCCCTGAGCCTCAGCCACTAGCACTTGACCGCCGCTATCTCTCAGGTTTTGCGCCTGGGCATGCCCCTGACTGCCATAGCCGATAACACCAATTACCTTGCCATCAAGCAACGAAAGATCACAATCCTTGTCATAGTATATTGTCGCCATAGTCACTTCCTCCTTTTGTTATTAATCACGTTCCAAAACCAACTAGGGCAAGACTATTTATCAACCTCATCCCCTCGGTCCCCCTCTCCTTGCCCTTCAAACTTCCCCTTGATTCATAGCGCTTGGTAGCAGCTAAGATATCTTTTGTCTTTTACTTTTAGCCTTGGGTGGCTTCTCATCTACCACCAATGAGCCTGAGCTACCNCGGGTCATGGCTACGCGTCCCGTCTTGGTCACCTCTTTGATGCCAAAGTTGCAAAGTAGATTATACAGGGAATCTATTTTCTGCTCATCACCGGTAACCTCAATGGTTACCGAATCAGAGGCAACATCAAGTATATTTGCCCGGAATATATCAACTATCTGCATAATCTCACTCCTGGTAGCCGGGACTACCTTTACTTTAATCAGTGCTAGCTCTCGGATGATGGTGCCCTCCCCGGTAATATCTGAAACCTTGATTACATCCACCAGCTTGTCCAACTGTTTTCTCACCTGCTCCACCATTGTTGGTGTCCCATCAACGACGATNGTCATNCGCGACAGGTGNGGCAGTTCGCTATGTCCCTCNGCAATACTATCAATGTTAAAACCACGCCTCCTAAANAGGCTGGCCATGCGNTTTAAGACCCCNGGCCTATCGGCGACNAGGGCAACTANGGTGTGNTTCGTCGCGGCCATGCTGNCACCTCTTTCTTNGGTTCCTCCATTACCTCAGCTAGGGACGCNCCTGGAGGNACCATGGGATACACATTTTCCTCCGGTTCTACCATAAAGTTTATTAGAAAAGGTCCCGGCTCACTCATAGCTCGCTCAATGGCCGGTACCACCTCTTGCCTGCTTTTAACGACTAACCCCGGAATGCAATAGGCCTCAGCAATCTTGACAAAGTCGGGGCAAGTGAGCTTGGTGGCGACATAACGCTTGCTATAGAACATATCCTGCCACTGCCGCACCATCCCCAGATAGCCGTTATTTAAAACAGCTATCTTGACCGCAATGTTATCCTGAACTATGGTAGCTAGTTCCTGAATGGTCATCTGAAAGCTACCGTCACCATCAATACACCAGACAGTTCTGTCCGGGCAACCTACCTGAGCACCCATAGCCGCCGGTAAGCCAAAGCCCATAGTCCCCAGACCACCTGANGAGATTAGGCTNTTTGGCTTATCAAACCAGTAGTGTTGCGCCGNCCACATCTGGTNCTGGCCAACTCCGGTAACAATAATAGCCTCGCCCTGNGTNACCTCATATATTTTGCGAATAACNAACTGGGGCAGCAGTTCATCNCTATCTCTNANATTANTTGAAGGGTGCTCNTGGCGCCAGTTATCAAGCTGCTCAACCCAGTCAATATGCNCACAAGGNGTAATAAGTTTATTTAATTCCTTTAGCACAACCTTGNCATCACCAACTATAGGCACATCTACAGACACATTCTTGCCGATTTCGGCTGGATCAATATCAATATGGATAATCTTAGCATGATGAGCAAAACCACTTACCTTCGACGTAGCCCTGTCATCAAACCTCATCCCGATAGCGATAATAAGGTCGCAAGAGCTAACCGCTAGATTGGCATAAGCCATGCCATGCATCCCCAGCCAGCCATAAGATAGAGCATGAGACTCAGGGAAGGAGCTGATACCCAATAAGGTAGTAACTACTGGTGTCTGTGCTGTCTCAGCCAGGTGTTGAAGTTCAGCATAGGCTCCAGAGATAATTATACCCCTACCGGCAAGAATAAGCGGTCGTTCGGCTTCACCAATAAGCTTGGCTGCTTTCTTAATTTGTGCTGGATGCCCCTGTAGGGTTGGCTTATAACCCGGCAGGTCTACCTTGCTCGGATAATGAAACTCGGCCTGTTCTATTTGAACATCTCTGGGAAGGTCAATAAGCACCGGCCCCGGTCGGCCAGTCCCGGCCAGATAAAATGCCTCCTTAACGATTCTAGGCAGTGTTCCGGCGTCCAGAGCAAGATAGTTGTGCTTGGTAATAGGTAGCGTGATACCAGTAATATCTATCTCCTGGAAAGCGTCCTTACCAATAAAGGGTCTGGCTACCTGACCGGTTATGGCTACTATGGGAACTGAATCCAAGTAGGCATCGGCGATACCGGTTGTCAAATTGGTTGCCCCGGGACCAGAGGTAGCCATACAGACGCCTACCTTGCCAGTGGCTCTGGCATAGCCTTCAGCGGCATGGGCGGCACCCTGCTCATGACGCACCAAAATATGACGAAGCTTAGGGTACTGGGGCAGGGTGTCATACAAGGGTAGGATAGCCCCACCAAGGATGCCAAAAATAACCTCTACCCCCTCTCTTATCAGGCTCTCACATATAATTTGAGCACCGCTCATCTTCATAAGCTAGCCTCCATAATTTACACAAGGAATAATTTTTTCCCTTTCCATATCGGATTTCCCTATTTAAACACGGCTCCGGTGCTAGCTGAACTTACTTTTTCTGTGTAATACCTGAGATAGCCTGACTTTACCTTAGGCTCAAACTTACCCAGACGAGCCAAACGCTTGGATATCTCTCTATCACTAAGCTCAACTTCAAGACTATGGTTGGGAATATCAATCCTAATTATATCTCCATCGGCTAGGGCGGCAATAGGTCCTCTACTTGCCGCCTCAGGGGAGACATGCCCTATAGCGGCACCACGAGTAGCTCCGGAAAAGCGCCCATCGGTAATGAGGGCTACCTCTTTATCCATACCCATGCCACTCAGAAGAGAAGTGGGGGTGAGCATCTCCCTCATCCCCGGCCCCCCTTTTGGGCCCTCATAACGAATGACAAGCACATCACTTGCTTTTATGTTACCACCCAAAATGGCTACTGTTGCCGCATCTTCAGATTCAAACACCCGAGCCGGCCCATGGTGAACCATCATCTCCGGTGCTACCGCTGACCTCTTTACCACCGCACCCTCCGATGCCAGATTGCCAAAAAGGACAGCCATACCCCCTTTAGTCGAATAAGCACTAGCCACAGAGTGGATAACTTCACCGTCGGTCACCCGGCTATCGGCGATAATGTCGGCCACCGTCTTTCCTGATACCGTCCTTGCCTCCAGATTTAGATACCCTTTGAGCTCTTTCATTACGGCAGCTATCCCACCGGCTCTATCTAAGTCCTCAATATGATAGCCACCAGCCGGGCTTAATTTGCACAGGCAAGGGGTCTCTTCGCTGATATTATTTATCACCGACAGGGGAAAATCAACACCGGCCTCATGAGCCACTGCCATGAGGTGAAGTACCGAATTGGTGCTACCACCCAGTGCAATATCAACAGCAAAGGCATTATAGATAGAGGCTCTATTTATGATGTCTCGCGGGCGAATATCACTAGCCAGTAGCTCCATAACCTTTAGCCCAGCATCATTTGCCAGTTGCCGTCGCCTGACATCAACTGCAGGAATAGTGCCACTGCCCACTAGCGCCATACCCATGGCCTCGCTCAAGCAATTCATGGTATTGGCGGTAAACATTCCGGCACAGCTACCGCAACCAGGGCAAGCCACCTCTTCTAGCCGAATCAGTTCCGCCTCGGTCATCTGCCCCCGAGATACCCTGCCTACGGCTTCAAAGACAGAACTGAGGTCAACATGTTTGGCACTATCACCATCACCCAAACGTCCGGCCAGCATGGGACCGCCGCTAATAAAGATAGACGGTAGATTCAACCTCGCCGCCGCCATGAGCATGCCAGGAACTATTTTGTCACAGTTGGTAATAAAAACTAAGCCGTCAAAGGCATGGGCCTCGGCCATTATCTCCACCGAGTCAGCAATCAGCTCCCGACTAGGTAGGCTATACTTCATGCCCTGGTGGTTCATGGCAATGCCATCACATACGGCAATAGTATTAAACTCAAAGGGGACTCCACCGCCACGACGCACCCCATCTTTAGCCGCCTCGGCAATACTCCGCAGATGTATGTGCCCGGGAACAACCTCACTAAAGCTGTTGACGACTCCAATGAAAGGCTTTTCCATTTCAACCGCACTTAAACCCAAGGCATGTAGCAATGAGCGATGTGGTGCCCGCTCAATACCCTTTTTGATAGCATCACTTTTCATATCTTCAGCTTTTCCTCTTAGTGTTTTTAGTTAATAAAAAAAGCCGCCCCGCGGGGACGGCCCATACCTATGGCGACGACCCACCATCCGAATTATGTATATGTAACCAGTACTAAAATAGTATAGTGCCTATTCATCGCGGTGATAGAGTAACACAATTTATAGCTATTGTCAAGCTAATTACTACAGAGATTGCTCATCCGCCCCTGTAAATTCTCTGCTTATTGTTCCTCTTCCATAGCCCTTATCTTGTCCAGACGACGCTGGTGTCGGCCACCATCAAAGTGGCTAGTAAGAAAAGTATTAACTATTTCAGCTAGTAGCCCTTTCTCCACCTCTGCCCTTAGACAGAGGATATTGGCGTCATTATGCTCTCGAGCCCGAAGGGCGCAGAAGTTATCATAGCAAAGAGCCGCCCTTATACCACTCACTTTATTNGCCGCAATACACATNCCAATACCNGTTGAGCAAACCAAAATGCCCCTCTCAAAATCACCTCTAGTCACTGCCTTNGCCACCAGTNTGGCAATATCAGGGTAGTCTACCGGATTATCAGCCAAGCTGCTGAAATCGTGATAGCTATATCCAGCAGCAGTTGCCAACCTGATAACTTCTTGCTTAATACTTAGCCCCCGGTGGTCACTGCCAATCGCAATATGCATAAGTTACTCCCTGTCAAATAATTTCACACACCTTGCTAAGTTCTGCCTTGGATATAGCGCCTTCCCGCAAGAGCTTAGGCACCTCGCCGGTAACATCAACTATCGTAGACTCTCTAGCCCGGCATCTGCCACTATCAATAACCAAGTCTAGTTTGTCNCCAAACTGGGAGTGGACCTCATCNGCGGTAAGAGCACTTGGCTGACCNCTCAGATTGGCGCTGGTACCGACAATNGGCATACCGACNCCTTTGATAAGNGCAATGGCTACCGGATGAGCCGGAATGCGAACTGCTACTGTTTTACCACCGCCGGTGATAATCGAAGAGACTGATTTTAAGCTGGGCAATACTATGGTAAGTGCTCCCGGCAAAAACTCGCGCACCAGCCGCCAGGCAAGCGGTGACACATAAGAAGCAACCTCACCTATCTGGGACGGCTCCGCTATCAGCAGCGGCAATGCCAAACTTGGTGACCGCTCTTTTGCCTTATAAATCAACCTCACCGCACGAGGGATTCCGCTACTTGCTCCCAGTCCATAGACGGTATCAGTAGGGAAAGCAACCAGTCCGCCCGTTTTAAGAACAGAGATACCACGATAAATCTGCTCTTGAATGTTTAGAACTACCTTATCTACCATATACCTACGACTTGACGATAGTATAGCATAATGATAATCTGTCTTAAACATGACCGCTAGCAGGCCCAAAAAATCCCCAAACGAGAGCTACCGGGTAACGACCAGTGGCGATATTGAGGTCTCCACTTACCTTGAGATCGCCAAAGAGATAGCCGGCGAGCAACCTATCGCCGCTGCAGAAGCGGTATCTGGTGCCGAGCGTGAGGCTATAGTTGTCGTTGACTTTGGCTCACAATACAGCCTGCTCATTGCCCGGCGTATCCGGGAGTTACAGATATATTGCGAGCTAGTAGCTCATGATACCCCCTGGGAGAAGATAGCCCCCTTAAACCCCAAGGGATTTATCCTCTCCGGCGGACCAGCCAGTGTCTATCAGCCCAAGGCACCATTGGCGCCAGCCTACGTCTATGAAAGCCACCTACCAATACTGGGTATCTGCTACGGGATGCAGGTCCTCACCAAACAGTTAGGCGGGCATGTTAAAGCGGGAACAAAGTATGAGTATGGGCATGCCGTCCTCCACCTGAGCCATCTAGATTCACCCCTATTTACCGATACTCCGGTCTCATCTCCAGTATGGATGAGCCATGGCGATAGGATTGAGGAAATGCCACCTGGCTTTAGCGCTTTAGCCTACACCGAAAATTCACCCGTCGCCGTTATAGGTAGCAACCAAAGAATCTTCGGTCTCCAGTTTCACCCTGAGGTAGCCCATACTCCTTCCGGAAAGACAATCCTTAAAAACTTTGTCTACAATATATGCGGCTGTCAGGATAACTGGACGATAAGCAATTTCGTCAGTAACAGCCTGACCAGCGTCAAGAAACAGGTAGGTGATGGCAAGGTTATCAATGCTCTCTCAGGAGGGGTTGATTCATCAGTGGTGGCAACGCTTATTCATCAGGCTATTGGCAACCAGCTCACCTGTATCTTTGTTAATAATGGATTACTGCGCCGTGAGGAAGCTGAAAGAACCCTCAATGTTTTTCAGCAGCATCTGGGGATGAATATTATCTATGTTGACGCCAGTGACCGATTCTTGAGTCGCCTTACAGGAGTGACCGATCCGGAGACAAAGCGCCTAGTAATTGGTGAGGAGTTTATCCGAATCTTTGAAGAAGAAGCTAATAAATTAGGCAGGGTTGATTTCCTCGCCCAAGGGACCCTCTACCCGGATGTCATTGAGAGCACCTCTTCAGTATCCACTGCCTCAGCCAAGATAAAGACCCACCACAATGTTGGCGGTCTGCCGGCCAAGATGACCCTAAAACTACTTGAGCCGCTCAGGTACCTGTTTAAGGATGAGGTACGCCAGGTGGGACTGGAGCTGGGCCTCCCGGAAGAGATGGTCTGGCGACAGCCCTTCCCTGGACCGGGTCTAGCTATCCGCATTATCGGTGAGGTAACTAAGGAGAAGCTTGAAATCCTAAGAGCGGCTGACTGGATTTTGATGAACGAAATTAAGAAAGCAAAGCTGTATCGCCAGCTATGGCAGAGCTTTGCCATACTCACCGATGTTAAGAGTGTGGGGGTAATGGGTGACCACCGAACCTACAGCTATCTGATTGCCGTACGCGCCGTAACCAGCGAAGACGCCATGACCGCTGACTGGGCACGCCTGCCATATGACCTTATGGCTCGCATTTCCAACCGCATTGTCAACGAAGTCCCCGGGGTAAACCGTGTTGTCTATGATATAACCTCTAAACCCCCATCAACCATAGAGTGGGAGTAAAAATTCTCAACAATGCATAAGACACGGATTATAGCAGTTTTACTCATAACAGCGTTGCTTATTCTTGGAGCGTGTACTCCAGCTCCCACCTCAAGCCCAACACCGGCACCTATACCTACCATCACCCCGCTGATACCTACCATGGTGGATTACAGCATCGGTGTGGAGCAGGGTCAGGGTATCCTTTCCAGACCGAAAGGGAAAGGACCATTTCCTGCCGTGGTTTATAACCATGGCAAAATCATAGATAAAGAAGGCTACCAAGGAGCAATGGAACTCGGCTACAATCTAGACGGAATCCTCCAAGCGCTGGCCGAGGAGGGTTTCTTAGCGTTTGCTCCCATCCGAAAGAGTGGTCTACGGGACATGCCGCTCCATAACGAAGAGGTTTCTCGAGCAGTCGACTACGTGAAGACTCGGGCAGATGTAGATCCGTCTCAGGTTGTACTCATGGGGTTCTCACGGGGAGGTCTCCTGACGCTTATAGCGGGCATCGAGCGAAACGACCTAAAGGCCCTTCTCATCCTGGCGCCAGCACCGGGCCAGGGGCATTTCGCCGAGGCGGTGCAGCGCGTATCTTCGCTCAATGCACCGGTACTGCTTTTGGTGGAGGCAGGAGATGACCCCCCAATTTTAGAAGATTTCGAAATGCTGGAGCGAGCCCTGCATGAGCATGAAAAAGAGGTGAAAGCGATTCGTTACGACCGTGGAGGTGGACACCAGCTTTTCTGGGACGTGGGTTACTGGTGGGAGGATGTCAGAGCTTTTCTAGAGGAGAAGCTGGGTAAGCAGTAGCGAAAACCGAGTT
>NZEH01000004.1 GCA_002690375.1 Dehalococcoidales bacterium | reverse complement strand
CCGAGACCTCGGCGCTCAAGCCAGATAAATATAAGGGCTGTAATCAGTACGAAAGTCAGTATGATGGCAGTGAAAGCCACTAGGTGAAGCCAGAAGTTCCCCGGCCAGTCGGGGGGAAGCGCTGCCAGATGGCCGAATGAGTTAGGATTGAACATAGTCACTATCTGTCCACCTCGCCGAGAACAATATCAATGCTACCAAAGACGATTATGGCATCAGCCAGTTTCCAGCCAATAAGCATCTGCCGAAGAGCCGTCAGATTAATTAAGGACGGCGCCCTGATATGGAAACGATAGGGCTTTTCTGAATTATCTGACACTAGATAAAAACCAAGTTCGCCCCTAGGGGATTCAATACGAGTGTAGACTTCACCGACTGGTGGCCTTAGTCGGAGTGGCGCCTTATTTAGCACTTTGCCCTTGGGCAATTGTTCCATAGCCTGCTTAATAATGCGAATACTCTGCCTCATTTCCTTCATTCTTATCCAGTAACGGTCATAAGAATCGCCACCGGTGCAGATTGGAATGTCAAACTCAAAACGGTCATATATAGAGTAAGGATCTGCCCGGCGAATATCCCACTTAACACCACTGGCACGGAGTACTGGGCCACTGGTTGAGGCATTGATAGCTAAATCCTTGGGTAGAATACCAACACCCTTAGACCGAACCAGAACTATCTCATTCTCACTCAGAAGCTGGTCATACTCATCAATAAAGTCGGGCATTCTGTCAACGAACTTAACTAGGGCGGGTAAGAACTCATCGGGAATGTCGTGGCTAACACCACCAAAACGCATGTAGTTATAGTGCAGTCGCTGGCCACAGACCATATCAAACAGGTCTAAAATCTTCTCCCTTTCTCGCCACATGTACAGGAAAGGAGTCCCAAAAGCACCCAAATCTTGGATAAAAGCACCGATTCCTACTAAGTGGCTGGCGATGCGCTGTAGCTCAGCCATAATAACTCGCAGGTACTCGGCTCGCTCGGGTACCGGTATTTCAGCCAGTTTCTCTACTGCCATGGCATAAACTAGATTATTGCTCATGGCGGCAAGGTAATCCAGTCGGTCGGTAAAGGGGATGTTCTGCTTGTATGTACGCCCCTCGGCCAGTTTTTCAATGCCGCGGTGGAGGTAGCCAACGACTGGTTCAATATCAACAATGACTTCTCCATCAAGAGTGGCTATCAGCCGGAAAACCCCGTGGGTGCTGGGATGCACCGGTCCTAGATTGAGAGCAAAATGCTCGGTTTTAAGTGTCATGAGAGTAATCCTTGCGTAGTGGATGTCCCTGGAAACCGTCCCAGAGAAGAAGGCGCTTCATATTTGGGTGGCCATCAAATCTAATCCCCATTAGGTCATAGACTTCACGTTCCTGAAGATCAGCCCCCTGCCACAAGCTGACTAGTGATGGGGCTACGGGCTCATCTCGTCCATAGCAGTGGGTTTTTAGCACTAGGATGTGGTTATGCTCTAATGACATTAGATGATAAACCAGCTCAAAGTAGTTTCCGTAATCAACGGCGGTAATAGAGGTAAGATAATCAAAGCCAAGTTCTGGAGTAGCTTTAAGATACCAGGCCACTTGTAGTAAAAACTCACTCTTAACCACCAGACTATTGGGGCTGGACTTAACAATACTTGCTGGAAATTGCGCCGCTAATTTGACGGCTAAATCTTCTCCAGAAATGGCTACTGTCATCGGTTATTTGCCTTCCTGAATCAAGCTTCTTTTGGCTATCTTTTCGTGCAACATTATTATCCCGTTAAGTAGGGCTTCCGGGCGCGGTGGGCAGCCGGGTACATAGACGTCAACCGGGATTATAAGGTTATAGCCGGGCACAACAGAGTAGGAATCTTTAAAGACCCCACCGCTGATGCCGCATGCCCCCATGGCTATTACCCACTTCGGCTCTGCCATTTGGTCGTAGATTCGTTTTATCTGGGGCGCCATTTTCCAAGTAAGCGTGCCGGCGGTAATCATCAGGTCAGCTTGGCGCGGTGAGGCACGCACGACCTCCATACCAAAGCGGGAAAAATCCCAACGATTAAAGGCAACGGCCATAAATTCAAAGGCACAGCAGGCAGGGAAGGCAATCACCGGCCAGACTGAAGACCGCCGTGCCCAGTTCAAAACGGAATCTACGGTGGTGAGCAGTATATTTTTATTTAGTTCTTCGTCCAGCCACTCATCCGGATCAGGGATAGGCTTCTCGCTCCGGGCTTTTAGTTCCTTGATTACCTCGCCCTCGTATCTGTTAAGTTCTGAATCAGAGTAACTGTAGCTTTTGTTTACTACCATTCTAGCACCTTCTTTCTCCAAGCATAGATATAGCCGACAACAACAATGGCGATAAAGATAAGTGCAGCGACAAGACCAGTGACTCCCAGTTGTCGGAGGTCAACCGCCCATGGATAGAGAAAGGCAACCATAACATCAAGGGCAATGAGAACAAGGGCATAGAAGTAATAGCGGAAGTTAAATTGAACCCATGTCCTACCTATGGTCTCCATACCACACTCAAAGGGTGAACCTTTAACCGGGGTGGGATTTGAGGGGACAATTTTTAATAATTTAAGAACAACAGGAATGATAATTAATGCGGAAGCAAAGAAGACAGCAATGACCATCAACAAAGCGATATAGCCGTAGTTCGTTAGCAACTGCTTACTCCTATGTCAAGGGGTCTAGTTCAGATATGAAAAGCAAATCAGGATACCATTTTGTAGTTTCTCTGTCAACATCTTCTAGTGATGGTTGTGTTGACAAAGAGAGTAGTTAAGGCTAGACTTCGAAGCCGGGGCCTATGGTCAAGGAGTAGTAGGTAGCACTAGTGTGTGGAATAATAAGTTTAAGGTTAAAGCTGACTATGAATGGCAAGCCTTCAGTAGCCTAAACCCACTACGGAAGTGGTGGAAGCAAGAGCTACTTAAAAAGGTACTTACTCTAGCTGATGGCTATGGGGATGCGGCTGTGCTTGTTATAGGCTGTGGCTCATCACCACTAATCACTCATTTTAGTGATGCCGTTGGTATTGATATGGATCCTGGCAAGATAGAGTTTATGAAGCGGAAAGCCCCACGCCAGAAATTTCTCGTAATGGATGCGAGGGATTTAAAGTTTGAAGACAATAGGTTTGACCTGATATTCTGTCTTGAAGTGATAGAGCATATAAGAGGATGCGACAAGGTGATGAGTGAAATAAGGAGAGTTCTCAGGAGTAGGGGCAAGGTAATAATAAGTACGCCTGATAATGGGAAGATACTGTGGCGGGTAATACAGCCGTTTTACAACCGCCTAGCGCCTTATGGGTTAGACCACATCAGCTTGTTCACTTTTGATGAGCTATTAGCGTTAGGGGGAAGGTACGGGTTAGAGCTTGAGACGAAAGAGTATGTAGCTAGCTGTGATCTAGTGGTGAGGTTCAGGCAGGCTGTGGGGATATAACTGTGGCTGAAAGAGGTAAGGGGGTGAGATATGAAACTAATAGTTGTTGGTTTCGGCCAGTGTGGTGGCAGGATTGCTGATGAATTTGCCAGATTGAATAAGAGGGCACGCCGCTACCGTGGTATTGAAATAATTATTGATGCCTTTGCTGTCAATACGGATTCAGCTGACCTAGCCGAGCTAAGTACTATAAAGGCTGAATACCAGCATAGAATACTCATCGGTGCCGGCAGGACTCACGGTCACGGTGTGGCTAAAATAAGCGAGATTGGTGCTGAGATAGCCAAGGAAGACGCTGACAAGGTTATTGATGCCATGAAAGCCACCGAACGGTTTTTTGATGTCGATGCTTTCTTGTTGGTGGCTGGGACTGCTGGTGGCACCGGCTCGGGGGCAACACCGGTCATGGCCAAGGTCTTAAAGCAGCGCTTTGATAAACCGGTTTATGCTCTGGCGGCCCTTCCTTTTGAGCACGAAGAGCAGACGGAGGAAAGGGCACTCTATAACACAGCTGTATTTCTCAAGTCTACCTATTTAGTGGCTGATGCGGTTATCCTTTTTGACAATCAAAGATATGTTAGAAAGGACTTTTCATTAAAAAATAACCTAACTAAAATCAATTCCTTGATAGTTGAACCCTTCTATAATCTGCTCTGTGCTGGTGAGGAGAAAAAGGCAAAGCATATCGGTGCCAGAGTACTTGATGCCGGAGATATAATGAATACCCTAGCTGGTTGGACAGCGATTGGCTATGGCAAATCACCATTACCACTTAGGACGCTACTTTTCCGATGGACGGATAACTTCGCCAAAAAGGGTGCCCAGACTCATCTGGGTCTCCAGGCAATGTATGAGGCTATTGGTGAGCTATCAATCGGGTGTAAGTCCGAAGAGGCTGGTCGGGCTCTGTATCTAGTTTCGGCTGCGGCCAGGGCGATGAATGTTGACCTCATTAAGGAACTTGGCGAGCATCTCAAGAATGTAATGCCAAAGGCTGTTATCAGAAATGGGGACTATCCCAGGGGGAAGGGTGTGCTTGATATAACCTTAGTCCTATCAGAACTCAGTGATGTTGAAAAAGTGAGAAATTACTACACTAAATCGGCCGGATTAGTTAAGGAAATGAGTAAGAGAAAGAAAGTGCAGGCGAGCAAGGTTGACTTAACAGAAGAGGCAGGGAAGGACGTACCGACACTACTCTAGGCATTACCCAGGAGGCAGTGAATAGGAAACAAGCCCTAGTATGCCGTGGTCGGTGGCATAGCCCATAACCGGGATAGATTCGGTAAGAAACAATGCTACACAGTTAAACTCGGATAAGACAAGATCCTTTAGTTTCTTGTTCTATGAATCGGTAGCGATGGCAACTTTAGGTATGGCTGCTTCTGTTCCGACTAAGTTGTCATGGTTATAACATATCAACCAAGGTTACCAATAACTCTCTTTTTAGCTCTATTGACATCGCTGGATTGGTATGGTAGTATGGAGTAACGCCTGAGTGGCTGTCGTACCTTAACTTATAAAGTTGTAATATAACCTTCCGAGTTGTTTTTGCCTAAGGGTATATTGCCTATGGCGGGCAACCGGTTAAGGTGTAGCGGGAAACTTCTGCGCCGCCCATGTTTGAAAAGGAGGGTTATAGAGGGTAGTTTGTGCCTTCTATGCTGTGTGCCTCCTTTCGGGGGCATTTTTGTTGCCACCCATGTTTGAAAAGGAGGGTGCATAGAGGGTGATTTATACCTTCTATGCTGTGGAGTGCCTCCTTTTGGAGGCATTATTATATTTAAATAGTGGTTGTGATTGAGTATAGAAAATAATTATAAAGCTGGGGAGTTCGGGAAACTAAAATAGGGGTTCGTCTCCCTACATGACCCCCCGTCACGTGTGATCCTAGTCATAATCGTGGTCAATCCCCCAGCTATCCTTAATTAAGCCCTTCCTTAGTAAAGGAGGTATCTTTGAAAAATAAAGTACTTAGTTCTTCAGTAGCAGTACTGGTATTTCTTAGCCTAATCGTCGGAATGCTAGGCTGTGGAGCCTCATCAGAGGTACCATTATCACCGAAGGAAAGGCTAAGGATAGCCACGACAACAAGCCTCTATGATACNGGGCTGTGGGGATACTTGGAGCCGATGTTTGAGGAACAGTATAATGTTGAGATGGATGTCATGTACGCTGGAACTGGCAAAGCTCTGGAATATGGGAGAAGGGGAGATGTAGATGTGATTACCGTTCATTCTGAAGCCTACGAACTAGAATTCATAGCTGAAGGTTACGGTGTAGCTCGTGTGCCCTTCGCCTATAATTACTTCCTTATCGTCGGGCCCGAGGATGACCCGGCAGGTATAAAAGACATGAAGCCCGAAGAGGCTTTCCAGAAGCTGATGGATACGGGAAGTGGAAGTTTTGTTTCCAGGGGTGATGATTCTGGAACCCATGGTAAGGAGAAGGCAATTTGGCAAGCAGCCGGCTTTGCTTATGAAGCAGTTCAACAAGCTGGAGAATGGTATATAGAGACTGGTATAGGAATGGGGCCAACTCTCCTAATGGCTAGTGAAAAAGGAGCCTATACCCTTACTGATATGGGAACTTTCTTGGCTTACACAGGTAAGTTAGATTTAGTCTCGATAGTGGAGCGGGGAGACATATTACTCAATGTCTATTCTGCTATTGCTGTAAGTTCTGAGAAACATCCTACCACAAAGATTGAGATGGCTAATAACCTGATAGGCTTTCTTACCTCACCTGAAATACAGGAACTCATCGGAAATTATGGCGTTAATGAATATGGAAGGCAGCTGTTTACCCCCTACGTAGGGGTGGAACTAAAATAGCGGGCTAACGTTCTATAGGAGTTGTTAAATCAATAATACCATGGATGAGGTTAGAATCAATTGACTGAAATATGGCAAGGCTTTACTAAGGCTATAGAGTTGATAATCTCTCTTGACCCAGAAGTTATGGAGATAGCTGGGAGATCGCTGAGGATTTCGGCGACCGCAGCTGTCCTCGCTTCCCTGGTTTGCATACCTATTGGCAGCTTCATCCATTTTCACCGTTTTCCGGGCAAGAGGATTTTAGTAAACATAATCCAGACATTCTTTAGTATTCCCACCGTCGTTATCGGTCTTTTTGTTTTTGTCATTTTTTCCCAAGCTGGGCCACTGGGCGGAACTAACCTACTGTTCACTCCAACGGTTATGGTGATAGGGCAGATGGTACTAATCGCCCCGGTACTGGTCGGTTTAACTATTTCAGCACTTAGTGGCGTGGACAAGGCGATTTTAGATACTGCCACCTCGCTTGGTGCTAATAGCTTGCAGAATTTGGTTGTTGTCTTGAGGGAAGCGAGATATGCCGTGATGGTAGCAGTTATAATGGGGTTTGGCAGAGCTATCTCAGAAGTGGGATTAGCCCTGATGGTCGGCGGCAATATCAAAGGATTTACAAGAACTATAACCACGACGATATCACTGGAAACATCAAGGGGTGAGTTGGAGCTGTCAATAGCTTTGGGTATAATCCTTATATTCCTAGCGCTTACAATTAATACTGTCTTAAATAGGTTCCAGCAGAGGTAATAATGGCACTAATAGAAGTACTGGGCTTGTCTCAGAAATATGGGAAACAAGAAATTCTGAAGAATGTCAATGCGACCTTTGAGAAGGGTGAGGTCTTTGCTCTGATAGGTCCTACTGGTGTCGGAAAGACTACCCTTTTGCGCTTAATTGACTTTCTTGAGGTGCCCACAGCGGGGAGAATATGTTTTGATGGTATAGATATTAGTACGTCGGGAAAAGTAAAACTGGAGGTGCGGCGTCGAATAGCCTTTGTTCTGCAGAGGCCGGTGGTATTTAACATGAGCATTTATGATAATATCGCCTGTGGATTAAAATGGAGAGGGAAGAAGCATTGGGAAATCAAAGCTAAGGTTGACGAGCTTCTAGAGGTCGTTGGTCTTTCCGCTTTTCGCCATAAAAATGCCAGAAAATTGTCTGGTGGCGAGGCCCAGAGGGTAGCCATAGCTAGAGCTTTGGCAGTTGAGCCAGAGGTATTACTGCTGGATGAGCCCACGGCAAATCTAGACCCTGTCTCTACAGCAAAAATCGAGCAGTTGATAGCGCATAAGATTCATCCTGAAACGACAGTAATAATGGCGACACACGATATGGCTCAGGGTCAGCGTCTCGCTGATAGAATCGGTGTATTGCTAGGTGGTGAGATTTTGCAAGTAGGAGATTCAAGACAAATATTTACTTCTCCTCGAAATAGGGAAGTGGCTGAGTTCGTCGGTGTTGAGAATATCATAGATGGGGTAATAGTATCAAACGATGATAAGGTGGTTACCATAGATATTGATGGTAGTGTTATAGAGGCGATTTCAGAGTATGCTGTAGGCGAAGAGGTCAGTGTTTGTGTTAGACCTGAAGATATAACACTAGCCTTGTCAAAAGCTTCAAGTAGTGCTAGAAACTCGTTTATTGGTGAAATAGTGAAAGTGGTGTCAATTGGTCCGCTCATACGTATTGAGGTGGACTGTGGCTTTCCATTGGTAGCTTTGGTTACCACAAAGTCGGCAGAGGAATTAACTTTGAAAAGTGGTCGTCGAGTTTGTGCCAGCTTTAAGGCTACTGGTGTTCATACTATAAAAAGGGAATGACGCGGTTAAACGGCAAAAATACCTACTGAACTTAGGGGATTATATTGTGGGAGTAATTAGTAGCTTAGCTAGAGCGGCTATGATAGAATAAGGAGAGAAAAATGACAGACCTTTTTGATTCTTTTCATCGGCGAATTGAATACATACGAGTTTCGGTTACTGACCGTTGTAACCTGCGTTGTACCTATTGCACAGCAGAGTCGGTGCCCCGTCTACCACATGACGAAATTCTCTCTTATGAGGAAATTCGGAGGGTAGTTCAGGCAGCGGTCGGGTTGGGTATGAGGCGTATCCGCCTCACTGGGGGTGAGCCGCTGGNGAGACCTAACCTGAGCGCATTGGTAAAGNTGCTTTNCCAGATAGAGGGTATTGATGATATNGCTCTTACGACTAATGCNATTCTGCTTGGTAAGTATGCCGCTGAACTTAAGGCGGCCGGCCTTAAGCGGGTTAATATTAGCTTGGATACATTTAAGGCAGATAAATTCAGGCATATTACCGGTGCTGATAAACTTGAGGATGTGCTTAGTGGCATTGAGATAGCCAAGCAAGTTGGGCTTAATCCGGTAAAGATAAATACAGTAGTCCTAAATGGTTTTAATGACGATGAACTCGTTGATTTTGCTCAAATGAGCCTTACTCAAGGCTGGCATGTAAGATTTATTGAGCATATGCCTCTGGTGAGCGTAGGGACTGAAAACGCTCAGATGGTGCCTGTTGCGGACATGATAGCTATAATTAATAGTTCCCTTGGAGAACTTAAGCCTTGCTGGCCGGCATCGGGTGGCAATGGTCCGGCTAAGTACTACCAG
>NZEH01000003.1 GCA_002690375.1 Dehalococcoidales bacterium | reverse complement strand
CGCATAGATCGTTGCCCCCTTGACATTGAACTTAATAAATAAATTATTCCAGCAGTGAATAATTTATTTATTATCAAGTAGTCACACAGGCTTTGTCAAGTCTTACATATGATGCAAATTGACACTTTGTCGTTTTGGTCTCATTCAATCAGGGTTGATTTCTCATTGCCTTAGCTATATTTGCTGTGTTATATTTTAACTACAATGGAAGCTGAGATTGAGTTTATCCCCGAGGGCACGGTTACTTCGGCCAAGGGCTTTCAGGCTGGAGCGGTCTTTGCCGGTATAAATAAGACAGCCAAGTATAATCTAGACTTGGGCATACTCTTTTCTAGAACTCCCTCGAAAACTGTGGGTTTATTCACGGCTAATAAAATAAAGGCAGCTCCAGTGGCCTTAAGCCAAGAGCGATTACCCAGTAAACCAGTTAAGGCAGTGGTGGTAAACAGCGGTTGCGCTAATGCTTCAACCGGTGCACAAGGGCTAGCTGATGCTGCTAGCATGGCGGCTTTAGCCGCTGAAAGGCTTGGGGTATCACCTGAGTCTGTTTTAGTTGCCAGTACCGGAGTAATCGGACAAAGGCTATCTATGGATTTGATAGAAGCTGGTATAAAACAGATTATCCTTTCTAATAATGGTGGCCACTCGCTAGCTAAGGCGATGATGACTACGGATATCGTCACTAAAGAGGTGGCCGTTAGGGTTAAGGCTGGGGCTGAATTTGTAGTTGGCGGCGTTGCCAAGGGCTCCGGAATGATTCATCCCAAGCTTGGGACACTACTCTGTTTTTTAACTACCGATGCTGCAGTGGACACGGATTTTTTGGGCATGGCGCTACGTAATGCGGTAGACATTTCTTTTAATATGGTCTCCATAGACGGGGATACCTCTCCTAACGATACTGTGCTAATAATGGCTAACGGACTCTCGGGCTATACACTGATCAAGCAGAGGACGAAGGCGGCAGTTGCGTTTCAGCAGGCACTAAATCAGGTGTGCATCTACTTGGCTAAGGCCATTGCCCGCGACGGCGAGGGAGCCAGCAAACTTATTGAGGTTGTTGTTAACGGGGCATTAAGTTTGGCTTCAGCCAAGTTAGCCGCTCGAACAGTGGTAAGTTCATCTCTGGTGAAGGCGGCGGTGCATGGCAGTGACCCTAATTGGGGACGGATTATAGCTGCACTGGGGCGCAGTGGTGCTAATGTGGTAGAGTCAAAGATTGACATTTCTATTGGCGGTATTCGTTTTGTAAAAAATGGCATAGCTTTGCCTTTGGATAAAAAGAAGGTAGTTGAGGCATTAAAAGGTAGCGAAACATCTATAGGTATCAATCTTAACTTGGGCAGGGCAACAGCAACTGCTTGGGGCTGTGACCTGTCTTCTGAATATGTAACTATTAACAGCGCCTATACAACTTGATAGCATGTTAGGCTATTGGAGACCAATCTTACTTGAGGCAAGAGGCAGAAATTGGATAATGAGTTAGATAAGGCTATTGTGGTTAAGCTCGGTGGCTCTATGTTTGATAGTTCTGAGACCACTATTTCTGACATAGTGCACTTCCAGAAGCAGGGCAAACCCTTGGTCATAGTTCATGGCGGTCAAAATCTAGTAACCAAGTGGCTTACTAAACAAGGCGCCACCACCACTTTTTCCCAGGGTGAGCGTATTACAGATGAGGTAACGCTAGAGATGGTAACAGCAGTGCTAGCGGGATTGGTCAACAAGGAGATTGTGGCGGCTATCATTACCGCCGGTGGGCAAGCAGTAGGCATCAGTGGTGTTGATGGCGCTCTCATTCAAGGAAAAATAAAGGATAAAAAAATGGGTTATACGGGTAGTGTAGTCAGGGTAAACAGGACTCTGCTTATATCTCTTCTAGAGTCTGGCTTCATACCGGTAGTTGCTCCGGTGAGCCTCCACTCTTTTGATAAGCCAGATGGCACTCCACTGCTGCTTAATATTAATGGCGATACTGTAGCTGGTGAAATCGCGGCTGCCATCGGTGCTGAAAAGCTCATCTTTTTAACTGATATAGACGGTATCCACGATGATTCGGGGAAATTTTTATCCTGTCTATCACCGGCTGAAGCTGAAGCTTTATTGGTTTCAGGTGTGGCTTCGAGAGGTATGATTCCTAAGATTAAAGCGTGCCTGAGAGCTACGTCTAATACGGCAACTTCCTGTGTCATAATAGATGGTAGAGGGCGACACGCCTTGCTCAGTGAGATAGAGGTTGGCGGCAGTGGCACAACAATTATGGGGGGAAATTAGGGAAGGTTGATAAACATTCTCGTAGTATGGATGATAAAATGAGTAACTGGCAGGAGCTTGAGCATAGATACTTTATGCCCACATTTATGCGCCTACCGATAACTCTAGTCAGGGGGCGGGGGGCAATTGTGTGGGATGAAGATGGCCAGGGATATCTGGATTTTGTTGCCGGTTGGGCGGTTAACTCTCTGGGGCACTGCCATCCGGCGGTCGTTGGAGCAGTAACAGAGCAGGTTAAGNCCCTTATCCAAGTTTCAAATAGCTTCTACACNATACCTCAGATTCAGCTGGCCGAGCTTCTGGTTAAGAACAGTTGCCTTGACAAAGTTTTCTTCTGTAACAGTGGTGCTGAGGCNGCTGAAGGAGCGGTCAAGCTGGCGCGTCGCTATGGCAAACTACATCTANGTGGAGCCTACGAGGTTATTACCGCCANTGGTTCCTTTCATGGGCGTACTCTGGCTATGGTATCAGCTAGTGCTCAGTCTAAATTCCAGCACCCGTATATTCCCCTGCCAGAAGGCTTTATAAATGTGGACTACAACAGTATTGAGGCAATAAAGGCGGCGACCACCAGTAAAGTCTGCGCCGTGATGCTGGAACCAGTACAGGGGGAAGGCGGCGTCAATCTGCCCGATAATAATTATCTAACAGCAGTGCGTGACTGGTGTGATGAGATGGGTATTCTTTTAATACTGGATGAGGTCCAGACCGGCGTGGCTCGGACAGGTACGCTTTTTGCTTACCAACAGTACGGGATTGAACCTGATATAATGACACTGGGCAAGGGTCTAGCCAGCGGCATACCAATCGGGGTAGTGCTGGCCAAAGATAAATTTTCTGTTTTTACCCCAGGAGAACACGGCTCTACTTTTGGCGGTAATCCAGTAACCTGCGCTGCTGGTTATGCTACCCTTAAATTTATTATTGACCACGACATTGCCGATAGTGTTAAGAGAGTGGGACAGTATCTCACTGATGGGCTAAAAAGGTTAGATCAGAAATTTAAGTTTATCACTGAGATACGTGGCCTCGGTCTGCTTCTAGCCATGGAGTTTAGCCATGATATTGCCCAGCAAGTAATGATGACCTGCCTTGATGNCGGNCTGCTGGTAAATACACTGANNCCTAATGCCCTNCGCTTTATGCCGCCACTTAATATCGNNAACTATGAGNTTGATGAAGCGTTGAGCATCTTGGATANAGCTCTATNNGGCATTACCAGCGAAATATAAAAAGACAAGGTGTTGGCATGAAAGCCAAAGTACAACGGTTTAAGATAGGAGCAAGTTTAACTGTAATTCTATTAATACCTATCGTCTTACTGGTTCCATCAATAGTGGTACTGGCGACAGTTTCTGAGGTTGGCACCGGGGGTATTACCTTATCAACCGATGATTTTTCGGCTGCTCCTCAATATATAGTTGACGATGCAAATACGTTAGCTAGTGAGCTTTTCGGTGATGTAAAGGAGATGCAACAGGATTTTATAAGCCAGCTCCAGGCCACATATTTGGCGGCTAAGGATAAGGATATCGTTATAATTTTTAACTCAGGTGGTTGGGGATGGACTCCTATTGAGGATTCTTCGTATGGGCCGGATGTTGTTTCTGGCATTGAGACTGAGTTAACTAGTTTAGGCTATAAAGTACTATTCCTAGACCATCTGCGGACACATGAAAGTTGGCAGGTGCCTCTCAATGAGTTTGTGGAAATGGCAACACACTACCCATCAAAGGCTAAAGAGCTAGCCGCTAGGGTGGAGTTTCTTACCANCCACATNCCAGACCTTAGGGTGGTTATAGCTGGTGAGAGCGAAGGCAGTCTTATTTGNGATAGTGTGATGAGTATTCTTAAGGATAACCCTCAGATCTATAGCATCCATCTGGGTCCCCCATTTTGGGACAACAGTTCTGTCTCTAGTAGGTCGCTGGTACTAAGAAGTAACGGACTAGTTCCTGACGCCTTTAGTCAGGGGAATATCTTTACCATTATCCGTGCCAACGTAGAAGCCTTGTTTGGCATATCACAAGATNNTCCTGGTAATATACTACTGTATATAGGAGCGCCAGGACATGACTACCGNTGGGAATATGATGAGGTTCGTTCTCAGATTACAAACTTTTTACATGAATCTTTTGGGACTAGATACTGATAAAACTTTGGTTAAAGGTCACACATAGAGTATATGTAAGGGGTAGAGGCTTTGCCCTGAAGGGCTCAAGCCCGAAGAGTTAATAAACAATCTAATTAGTTTAAGGAAGGCAAAAAATGCGGGATAAAGTAATACTAGCTTACAGTGGTGGGTTAGATACCTCGGTGGCTATCAAATGGCTTAGAGAGCAGTATGACCTGGATGTCATTGCTCTTACCGTTGATGTCGGCAATGAGTCTGATTTCTCTACCGTTAAGGATAAGGCACGTAAAGTTGGCGCTGTAAAGGCATTGGTCAAGGATGTCAGGGAGCTATTTATCAGCCATTTTATTTTCCCGGCNCTCAAGGCAGATGCGCTTTATGAAGAGCGATACCCTTTGGCTACTGCCCTCTCGCGTCCGCTAATAGCGAAACTGCTGGTGGATATAGCCCGGGAGGAGTCNGCCCAAGCAGTAGCTCATGGCTGCACTGGCAAAGGTAATGANCANGTAAGATTTGAGGTCAGTATTANTGCCTTAGCGCCAGAGCTTAAAATTATGGCTCCGGCTAGGGAATGGGGTATGACCCGTGAAGAGACCATAAACTATGCTAAACGCTATGACATTCCGCTCCCAATAACTCTAGCCAGCCCCTATTCAATTGATGAAAACCTCTGGGGAAGAAGCATTGAGTGCGGTATCTTAGAAGACCCCTGGGTTGAACCACCAGAAGAAGTATTTTCCTGGACAAAATCACCCCGNGAGGCTCCAGATGAAGCTAGCTATGTAGAAATTAGCTTTGAAGAGGGCATCCCAGTGGCAATTGATGGACAGAAACTAGGTGGCGTTAGTTTAATTGAGCGATTAAACAAGCTGGCTGGTAGTCATGGTGTCGGTAGGATTGACCATGTAGAGAATCGGCTGGTGGGTATGAAGTCAAGGGAGATTTATGAGGCCCCGGCAGCAGTAGTCCTCCTTGAAGCTCATCAGGCTCTGGAGACTATCACCTTATCGAAAGCGCAGCTTCGTTTTAAACAAAAAGTAGCCCAAGAGTATGCTGACCTCATCTATGACGGACTGTGGTTTACTGCCCAGCATCAGGACTTGGTTGCCTATGTCAAGAGCTCACAGCGTTTTGTTACCGGAATAGTGCGATTAAAGTTGTTCAAGGGAAAGTGTAGTGTCGTCGGGCGTAAATCGCCGTTATCGCTTTATAACTATGGACTGGCTACCTATGATCANGGTGACCAGTTTGACCAAAGTGCTTCCCCTGGTTTCATTCGTATTTGGGGACTTCCGGTTAGGACCCAAGCCCGGGTGCAGGGAATTAGCAACTTGGAGGGAGAGAATAGATGAGCCATATACGGGGTCGTTTCCAAAAGTCGCTTGATGATTTGGCAGTTAAATATACCTCTTCCCTTCCCTTTGACTGGCGTTTGTATCACGAAGACATTAGTGGTTCAGTTGCCCATGCCAAGATGCTGGCTAAACAGGGTATCATCTCAATTGAAGAGGCTCAAATTATCACTGACGGGCTGGTATTAGTTCGAAAAGAGTTAGAGCAGGGTAAATTTAAGTTTAAGACCGAACTGGAAGATATCCATATGGCTATTGAATCTAGGTTACTGGAACTTATAGGTGAGGTGGCTGGTAAGCTGCACACGGCTCGCTCCCGAAATGACCAGGTAGCTCTGGATATGCGTCTCTTTACTAGNGAAGCAATNTCTGAAACATTGGCCAAGATAAGAAAATTTCAGCAGGCGCTAATCAGCCTGGCCGAGGCTAATAAAGATGTGATTATACCGGGCTACACCCACTTGCAGCCTGCACAATCGGTACTTCTGGCCCATCATCTGCTGGCCTATTTTGAGATGCTTGAGCGGGATTTTGGACGATTTAATGACTCTCTCAGGCGAACNGATGTCATGCCACTGGGTAGCGGGGCTGTAGCCGGTGTTGCTTATAACATTGACCGGGAGTTTCTNGCCCGNGAGNTGGGTTTTAGCNGGGTAAGCTCCAATAGTATTGACGCNGTTTCAGATAGAGACTTCGTGGTGGAGTATGAAGCCGCCGCTAGTCTATGTATGATGCACCTCTCCCGTCTAGCTGAGGAGATTATTTTGTGGGCGGGAGCCGAGTTTAGTTTTCTTGAGCTTGATGAGGCTTATGCCACTGGCAGTAGTCTTATGCCCCAGAAAAAAAANCCAGATATCGCTGAANTTGGGCGGGGTAAGACNGGGCGGGTCTACGGCCGACTTATGGCNCTGCTGGTAACTATGAAGGCTTTGCCTTTGTCCTATAATAGAGATTTGCAAGAGGATAAAGAGGGACTTTTTGATACGGTAGATACACTGCTATCTAGCCTTGAGATATTTAGTAGTATGATTAAAAGCCTTGAAATCAAGGTTGAAAATATGGAGCGGGCGGTAAATAAAGGTTATCTTCTAGCCACTGATTTAGCTGATTATTTAGTGCACAAAGGGGAAACCTTCAGAAGTGCCCACGGCATNGTTGCCAGACTGGTGAGCTATGCTGTAGAAAAGGACAAATCGTTTGGTGAGCTTAGTATTTCCGAGTTTAAGCGCTGTTCTCCTTTATTTGGAGAAGATGTNAAAAGTATCACAATAGCCTCATCTATTGCTTTAAGGGATGTCATTGGTGGAACCGCACCGAGACAGGTGGCGAAGGCACTATCTATCGCCAAAAAAATAATTGGTGATCTTTAGGGGCAAGAAGAAGTTAGGAGATTCCTAAACAGCCTTAGCTGATTTTCGTTGTGTGCGCAGGCATCTGGTACACAGGTTAAGCCGTGTTGTCTTACCATCTCTAATAATGGTGGCTGGATGAATGTTGGGTAGCCACTGGCGATTAGTATGCCGCTTGGAGTGGCTGACNTTATGACCGAACTGGGCTGACTTGCCACATAGGTCGCATTTCATAGCTNTATNNTANCNNCNTTGACTGNCAAAAAANTTTGGTGTANNATCTTATNNNTAATACTAACATAACCGAAAAGACTTGGCAAGNGNGANGGTTGGGTGATAAGCATTTTNAAAAGGGTGGCANAATAGTGAAGCAAGNAAGNACTNTCAATGGNCAANACCTGCGGGAGATGTTTGCCTCAGCGACTAATTGGTTGGAAAAGAATGCTTCGGATATAGATGCCCTCAATGTTTTCCCAGT
>NZEH01000002.1 GCA_002690375.1 Dehalococcoidales bacterium | reverse complement strand
GTATTTTTTAACTGCTAGCGAAACATCCTTCCAACTCTGAAAGCTAACTTGCGAAATCGGGAGCCGAACCAGCCACCCTGCCATCGGCGACTAGCTTTGTTTTTAGCTCCCCATAGAAGAAGACCAACGCCGGTGGCATAAGCTGGGTCGCGAAGGATATCTGTGATACCCTGCATCTGAGTAGGAATGCCCACCCTCACTGGAAGCCGTAGGATTTCACACCCCAGTGTCTCAATACCAGAAAGGTTAGAGCTACCGCCAGTAAGAACCAACCCTGCCGGGACAATTTGCTCATATTCAGCACGTGGCATTTCCAGTAGGGTGAGCCTCATGATTTCCTCAACCCGGGCTCGGATAATATCACACAGGTCTTGATAGGAAACACCGTGGCCGTCCTGAGATATGGCATTAGAAGTTTCCGTCTTACCTTCGTATACCGGCATAACACTGCCATACCTCTTCTTCATCTCCTCAGCGACATCAAATGGCAGACCCAAGCCAATGGCAATATCCCTGGTCATCTGATAACCGGCGACTGGTAGAATGGCGCTGTGGCAGATACTGCCGTCCTTGAAAACACAGATATCAGTAGTACCACCACCGATATCGGCCAGGATAACACCTACCTGCTTTTCATCTTCAGTGAGCACCGCCTCACTTGAGGCTAAAGGCTCCAGAATGAGGTCATCAACATCTATGGCAAGGCTACGAATACATTTTACTAAATTCTGGATGGAAGTCGCCGCCGCGGTAATAATGTGCGTCTCCACGTCCAGTCGAAAGCCATACATACCTACTGGGTTCTTGACCCCTACCTGACCATCAACAGCGTAGCCCCGGGGAATAACGTGCAGGAGCTTCCTGTCATTGGGGACCTTAACACTCTGGGCAGTGCTAAGCACTCGCCTCAGGTCATCGGGACGCACCAGCCGATCATTACGGGTGATAGCCACTACCCCACGATTATTTAGTGAGTTAACATGCCGTCCAGTGACACCGACAATAGCTGATTCCACCTTGTAGTTGCAGGCCTGTTCCGCCTTTCTCACTGACTCGCGAATCGTCTCTCTGGCATCACTAATGTTGACCACTAAGCCTTTATGTAACCCGCGTGACGGGCTAATGCCGACGCCGACAACTCGAATACCACCACCATCATCATTCACTTCAGCTATGGTAGTACATATCTTAGTGGTGCCAACATCAATTGAAGTTAAGGTAGTCTGCTTACTCATCTAAATCCTCCTTCTCTTAGAATATTTTGGCGCTTCTTTTTCAGTTTTGCTTTTCACATTTTTATAAACCTCCTCACTCTGGCAATTTCCAAATTTCCATCTACCTAAAACCCTGAAGGACTGCTTTCAGTTGCGCCGGTTGTCGCCAGCGACCACCGCTAGTCCTACCTAAAAAATCCAGCCTCTCCGCCGTGGCACCAAGTTCATCCTGGACTATAATTCGCTCGGCTACCCTCAACTTAGCGCTACGGCTACGCGGATTACTCTTCACCTCTGCCGCGGAGGGAGTAATAACCCTCCTAGTTACTAATCTGAGACAAGCCGTATGCTGGCACACACAGCTTGGTGTTCCTGGAGGGCAGATACAGTCCTTTGATTCTTCTTGCATGAACCGCTTTACTATACGGTCCTCAAGGGAGTGGTAACTGATGACAACCAGCCTGCCTTCAAAACCAAGCAGACTAACCGCCTGTTTTAACACCGTTTCCAGATACTCAAGTTCGTGGTTAACCGCTATTCTAAGTGCCTGAAAGGTCTTGGTGGCCGGGTGGAGCTTTCCCTTCCTTCCACCGACAGCTCGCTCTATTACCTGAACCAGCTCAAGGGTAGTTCGTATGGGACGCTCCTTAACAATCCAGCGGGCTATCCGGTAGCTGTAGCTCTCCTCACCATAGGTTTTTATAAGGTGAGCCAGTTCAACCTCAGAGTAGGTGTTAACGATATCTGAAGCAGTAAGCTGCTGCCCTGGAGAAAAGCGCATATCCAAAGGTGCATCATGTCCGAAGCTGAAACCGCGCCCACTGCCATTAAGCTGTAGCGAGGAGAGCCCAAGATCAAACAGGATGCCATGAACTGGGAGAAAGTCACTTTTAATACAGATAGCCTCTAGCTCGACAAAGTTTTCGTTTACTGCCTTGACTGAGCTACCATAGGCGATAAGCCTTGCTTGGGCAACTTCTATCGCCCGAGGGTCAGCATCAATGCCCAGTAGCTGTCCACCAGGCGAGCTATGGTCTAAAATGACAGCCGCATGCCCACCACCGCCAAGGGTGCAATCAATATAACGACCACCGGGCCCAACAGCTAGAGCCTCGATGGTTTCACTAAGTAGCACCGGAATATGAGTCGGAGCTAACATCTCCTTTAAGACTCCTTAATCACGCTCCAGACTTTCTATAATTTGCCACGCTTGTTGCTGGGAAGTAGCCTTCTCTTCTTCCCAGTGTGCCCTGTTCCAAAGTTCAAGATAGCTATTGGCACCAGCAACCACCACCTCATCTGTAATTTCAGCATACGCTCGCAGTGGTGCTGGTAGGCTTATCCTACCCTGCCCGTCAATATTTAGATGAAAGGCGGTAGCAAAAATGGCCCGGCTCAACCTTCGGAGTTTACTACGAGTTACTGAACCGGAGGTAAGCGCTTCCGCCAACTTCTTCCATTCCAATATTGGGTAGGCGGTGATACATTTTTCTATCCCTGGTGCCAGGACCACCCCGCCTTTTAAAAGACCTCTGAACTTGGGTGGTAGAGGTAGCCTACCTTTCTCATCAATCTTATATTCAAATTCCCCAAAAAACATTTTATTTATTCAAATTCCCCAAAAAACCCTTTATTTATTCAAATTCCCCGAAAAACATTTTATTCTCTTATTCCCCACTTTATACCACCTCTTACCATTTTACTACATATTCACCCCTCTTTGTCAATACTTCCCAAATAATTTTTTTCTTTTACCCGATTTTGTTAGCCGCCTTATATGTGATAAAATAGAATCTGCTTTATTAGCTACTAAAAGAGATAACAGGAGAGCTCAGTGCGAATTGATATTTTGACTCTATTCCCAGACATGTTTTCTGGTCCGTTTGACGCCGGTATCTTTCAGCGGGCGGTAAGCAGTGGGCTGGTTGAGGTTAACATTTACAATATTCGTGATTATACCTATGATAAGCATCACATTGTTGATGACTATCCCTATGGTGGCGGTGCCGGCATGCTCTTAAAGCCGGAACCTATCTTTGAGGCGGTAGAGAAAGTAAAAAAAGAAGCACAACCTGAGAAAGAGGAGAGTTCAATCGTTTTGCTTACTCCTCAGGGGCGCCTTTTCTCTCAAGCCGTTGCTCATAAGCTAGCAGGCTTAGGCCACCTGATCCTTGTCTGTGGCCACTATGAAGGGGTTGACGAGCGAGTGCGCCAACACTTGGTAACAGATGAGCTTAGTATCGGTGATTATGTTCTAAGCGGTGGTGAGATGGCGGCTATGGTGGTCGTAGATGCTGTGGTCAGGCTACTACCAGGGGTTCTCGGTTCAGAAGATTCACTAGAGAACGATTCTCATACTAGCGGACTTTTGGAGTATCCCCAGTACACTCGCCCCGCGGAATATAGAGGCTGGTCGGTACCCGAGGTTCTGCTCTCCGGCAACCATGCCGAGATAGCCAAGTGGCGTCGCCAGCAGGCTATCATTCGCACCCACGAGCGTCGTCTGGAGCTATTAAAAAAAGCCAAACTGACCTTAGAGGAAAGGCAGTTGGTCAAAGAGCTAGCTGAGCAGCCAGCCTCATCTCCACCCTCTGTCCCAGGGTGAATCTACTATGTTCCCTGCCAAAGACTTGATAAATAATTCAGTTAATGATTTACTATAAGATAAGGAGTTTTACAGAATGGAAGTTGCTTCACTAGTTGAAACAAAACCAAACCCCAATATTCCTGAGCTTGCCCCAGGCGATACGGTAAAGGTCAGTGCTAAGATTGTGGAAGGCGAAAAGGAACGCATTCAGCTATTTCAGGGAGTAGTAATTAAGGTTCGCCGTGGGGCTGATGGTGGTAATTTCACGGTAAGGCGTGTTGCCTATGGGGTTGGGGTCGAGCGTACCTTCCCTCTATTATCACCACTGGTAGCTAAGGTAGAAGTGGTGCGGCACGGAAAAGTACGCCGGGCCAGACTTTACTATCTGCGGGGCTTAAGCGGCAAGGCAGCTCGTATTAAGGAAAAAAGAGTAGCCAAAGAAAAGAAGTAGCCAAAGATCTTAAGATTAGGAGATAAGCTACTTCAAAAAATCATGCCCTTATCGAATCTAAAAGTGGCACGCTACTAGGGTTTAGAGATACTCTTTTGGAGTACAACTGTTGCCTTATGCTGAGGTTAGTGTTAATTCGCCAATCGCCCAGCGCCGAATGTTTAGCTACGCTATTCCCAGTGGTCTAAGTATTGAGGCCGGACAGGCAGTCTGGATTCCCTTTGGCAATAAAGTTCTCCAAGGCATAGTGCTAGAGCTAAGTGAGTACCCATCGGTTACAGAAACCAAGGAAATAGCTGGTATAATTTCGCCCCAGCCACTACTATCCCCAGCCCAGGTTCTGCTGGCTCGCTGGCTCAGTGATTACTATCTTTGTCCCCTTTTTGATGCCGTAGCTNTAATGCTACCGCCCGGCTTTGAGCGCAAGGTGCTCACCTTCATCTCCCCAGTAGCTGCCATAGATAACCTTGATATTTCTTCTCTAACCCCCCAGCAGAGGCAGCTTATTAAGCTGGTTCAGAAGCAGGGCAAGGTAGCTTTAAGGCAGATGGAGAAGGTGTGGGGTAAAAAAAAGACCCAGACTATCGTTTCACAGATGGTCAGACGAGGTCTAGTGGTTAAAAACTATGAACTTGAGTCGATTAAGATACGGCCCAAAAAAAGGATTTACCTTTGTCTATCTGCAGCAGCTGGTGATGTCCGTGAGGAGATAGCAAGGCTACGCCAGAGAAGAGCCATGAGACAGGCGGCCCTTCTTAACTTTTTGGCGCAGCAACCGGGACCGGTGCCTCTAGCCCAAGCTAGAAGAAATGGCGACTACCCAGCAGCAACGGTTAAAGCCCTATCGAATAAGGGGCTAGTTAACGCTTGGGAGGTTGAAGTAAAAAGGACACCGATTGCCTATCTTAAAGCCCTAGCGAATAAGGGGCTAGTTAGCGCTCAAGAGAAAGTGGTGCTAACCGCTGAAGATATTACCGCAGAGGAGCGACACCTGGCAGTTGAGGGAGAGGTACGCAAGGAAAAGCAGCCTTTAGACTCAACTAATGAGCAAGATACGGCTAACGAAGTTTACCAGCGGATTACGCCCCAAGCACCACCAAGGCTTACCGCCGCCCAACATAAAGCCCTTAGCTCTATTAGGGAAAGCCTAGGGCAAAGCAATTCTTCTGTTTTTTTACTCTATGGGGTTACCGGCTCAGGCAAGACAGAGGTCTATTTACGAGCTCTGGCTGAAGCAGTTAAGTTGGGCAAACGGGGAATTGTCCTGGTACCAGAAATTGCCCTCACTCCTCAGACTATAGAGCGATTTTCAGCCCGCTTTTCTGGTAAGGTTGGTATCCTTCACAGTAAGCTCTCCCTGGGAGAACAGTTCGACGAGTGGTGGCGGATAAGAAACGGGGAAGTTGATGTTGTCATTGGCTCCCGCAGTGCTATTTTTGCCCCACAACCCGAGCTGGGTCTTATTGTTATTGACGAGGAGCACGAATGGACCTACAAGCAGGATTTATCACCTCGATACCACACCCGTAGCGTAGCTGTAAAGCTGGCTGAGCTTAAAGAGGCAGCAGTTATTCTGGGTAGTGCTACCCCCGATGTGGAGACATACTATCAGGCTCAAAGAGGAGACTACCACCTTCTAGAGCTCCCCGAACGGCTTACTCCCTACCAGGGTTCAGCTCTACCCCGAGTTCGGATAGTTGATTTAAGGGATGAGCTCAAGGCTGGTAATAGAAGTATTTTCAGTCGCCTCCTTAAACAGGCAATAGATAAAGCTTTAATAAAGGGCGAGCAGGTGATTCTGTTTTTTAATCGGCGGGGAGCGGCTAGTTTCATTCAATGTCGCAGTTGTGGTCTTGTGCTTAGCTGCCGGCGTTGTCAGGTTGCTCTCAGTTACCATTCGGCTGAGGAGGCTCTGGTCTGCCATCAGTGTAATTATCGAATAGTAGTACCCCAGACCTGTCCCCGGTGCTCTAGCCACCGCCTAAAGTTCTTGGGTATTGGCACCCAGAAGCTGGAGATGGAAGTCGGTCTTACCTTCCCTCAAGCCAAAGCGCTGCGCTGGGATAGTGATGCCACTCGGGGGAAGCATTCCCATCAGGAGATACTAAACAACTTCCGTAACCATAAGGCCGATATCCTTATCGGTACCCAGATGGTAGCCAAGGGGCTGGATATACCACTAGTTACCCTAGTTGGGGTAGTTAGCTCCGATACCAGTCTAAACCTGCCTGACTTCCGGGCTGGGGAAAAAACCTTTCAACTCCTTACCCAAGTAGCCGGTCGGGCGGGGCGGGGAATTTTAGGTGGTGAGGTCATCATTCAGACCTACTCTCCCCAGCACTACGCAATTAGGGCAGCGGTTTCTCATGATTACACCTCTTTCTTTAAGCAGGAGATTGCCTATCGCCTA
>NZEH01000001.1 GCA_002690375.1 Dehalococcoidales bacterium | reverse complement strand
TACGCACAATATTTTTGACATCCTTTTCTTTCTTGACAAGCCCGTCTTTTTCCATTCTTTTTATTTGTTCGGAAATGGAATGACTTTCAAGAAACAACAGTTTTGCAATTTTCGCAAGGGTTACATCTTCACCCAGTAACAATATTGCGCTGAATACACCGGCTTTTCGGGAATTGGTTCCCGATGCATTAAGTTCTTTTTCTCTGACCTTACCAACTGCCTGTGTAGTGCGACGCAAAAGTAGATAGAGAAGGTACTCAAAATTCCTGTCTAACTCCATGCCAAGCCTCCCGCTCATATCGGACTCTTTTCGGTAAAATCAAAAGTAAAGGCCGAAAAATGTTACATAGTATTGGATGAGTTCAATGGTAGCATAATCGAGATAATAGTGTCACTATACTAACAATAACTTCAAAAAATGCTATTGACAAGGTTGTTTTCTGGTGTTATAGTTCCTATCAAAACTATAGCTCGTAAACGAGGTCGTTTACGACCTACAGTAATCTCGTTAAGATAGGAANNANAANANCAGAACATTATGGAGGTGATGGTTTTGAAATCAATAATCAAACGAAGACAAGTAATCAAATTAAGGGGAGNAAAATGATTAGCAAAAAACTGTTGTTGGTATTGAGTGGTCTAATGGTGCTATCCCTAGTGATGGTAGCCTGTGGTCCGGCTGCAGTGGAGGAGGCAGTAGTAGAGGAAGAAGAAATGTCAGCAGATGAACCAAAATACGGCGGGGGGCTACGAGTTGTCGACGATAGAGACCCACCTTCCTGGGGCCCGATTCCGTCCAGCAACCCNTGGGGATCGCTAGAGAGAACGGTACGGACTAACCAAGAACTACGGGGAGGCGACTGGACAAAGGGACATGCCGGAGGCTATGGCACCGATGAGACAAACTGGACCCTCCTACTTGAACGTTGGAGTCTCCAAACGGGCATTCTCAGCGAAAGCTGGAGCATGGAAGCAGACCCCGACAATGACCTGGCACGGATTACCTACAAAATTCGTCAAGGAGTACACTGGGCTCTTAACCCAGACAGTGAAGCCAGCCGCTTGGTCGGCGGACGGGAACTCACCGCTGAAGATGTCGCCTTCGCCCTAAATGCATTAACTCACGACGAAGGGGCTTATCTCTACAGAGCCAACCCCATTCTGAGAGAAGCTAAAATTACTGCGCCTGACGAGCGGACAGTTATTGTTGAGGTAGGGCTGGACGCGACGGAAGAAGCGATAACCCGACTTGGCGAACTCGCCCCAATCCTGGCACCGGAAGTGCTCAAAAAATATCGTATGGGTGATGACGCTGCCGATGATTGGACGGATTCTGTTGGCACCGGGCCATTCATTCTTACTGATTTCGTCCCCGGTTCTAAAATAACGTACATCAGGAACCCTAACTATTGGATGAAAGACCCTATCGGCCCAGGTAAAGGGAACCAGCTACCTTACATTGATGGTATAGAGGAGGTGATTATACCCGATCCGTCCACCCGGCTTGCAGCCCTGCGGACGGGCCAGATTGACGTGATCAACCGGCTCATGTCTGTGACATGGGAAGACGCTGCATCGCTTGAGGAGACATCCCCGTGGCTGAAGTCTATAAGTTACCGCGGGTTTCCGTTCCACTGGCCTATTTCTATGAGGACAGACAAGCCACCTTACAATGATATTCGGGTTCGTCGCGCACTGATGATGGCGACCGATTTCAATGTAGTAGTTGACAATTATTATAATGGTGATGCCACCATCGTGAGCTGGCCGATAACATACGCAAAAGAATACGCCGATGCATACATCGGTCTTGACGCCCCGGATTTACCGGAATCGGTCAAGGAGCTCTATGTCTATAACCCCGATAAAGCGAAGCAGCTCCTGGCAGAAGCTGGCTACCCCGAAGGCTTTAAGACTTCAGTAGTCATCATGTCCAGAAATGCCGACTTCATGGCGATATTTAAGGATATGTGGGCCAAGGTAGGTGTTGACCTGGAGCTTGATGTCAAGGAGATGGGTGTATATCGTAGCATCACCTCTAAGAGGAGCCACGAACATATGGTATTTAAGAACATGCGACCCATGGGAGGGTTATATACTGCTATGAACTATTGGGGTGATAGCCACACTAACGCCGCCTATGTTGATGATCCCTATGTTGACTATATGCGGTCTAAAATGCAAACATCTATCGCTAAAACCGGAGCCACTGCCGAAGCTGACCAAATACATAGGGAACTGATGACATACATCCTTGACCAAGCATGGGTAATCCCGACCCCGGATCCTCCCAGGTGGAACTTCTGGGCACCCTGGATAAAGAACTACGCGGGTGAAACGAGCGTAGGTTACCAAAACCCCTATCATGAGTACATATGGNTTGACCAGGAGCTGAAGAAGGAGATGGGATACTAAGAGGAGCTTAGCAANATNGAGACACCCGGTAAGTGATGAATATNGTATTTCACTTACCGGGTGTCGAAGTTAGTATTGATTCTGAAAGTCTCCACATTACTGGCGAACGCATTTATGACAGTCTTCAGTACCGGGAGCATGGTCTTCGGCAATAAAGCAGGTGATTCTGAGCAGTTTTTCGATTAGGTTGAAAGAATAACGGTTAGTGAATACAAATTAAGAGAAGGGATTACGGTGGGAATGACTCCAGTTGTATGTATTATTGGCAACAACAGAGATGACGGTCGGGATAACTCACTGCGAATTGAAACGAGAAATCACATCTATATTCGTGAATACGCATTAAAGGTGGTGGCGAATTGAAGCAGGAACGAGAATATGGNGATATTTTGTGTGATGACACTCAGCTTGGACCTTTTCCTATGCACCGGCTCAAAAAAGTGAACAAGCCAACAACGGTAATTACAGATAATATCCAGAGACTCGACTCGCGTGAAACTGCTTTCACAAAAGCCGCCCGTGGCGATTACGGTCCTGCTGTAGAGAAAGAAGTCCCTCGTTCGACGCTCAAATATCCATTGTCGGCTACACTTACTGAAATTCGCCAAGCAGTAGGAGCGATCGAGCAGAAAGCGCATGCTGAAGATGTAGCTCCAATACCCCAAGAACCCGCTATCCTGACCAGACATGTCAAAAGGCTGGGATACTTCCTTAAAGCAGATATAGTCAGTGTCTGCGAACTCCCTCAGCACGCGGTATACAGCCACGATTCGCAGGGAAGCCCCATTGACATCCATTATAAATATGCCATCGTTATAACCCTAAGCAAAGATTACGACACGGTTCATGCTTCAACTGGTTACGATTGGATCACCACGCCCCTCAGCTTCGACCTTTACCTTCGTCTGGCTGTCATATCTCAGACNATGGCAAATTATATAAGAAAATTAGGGTATCCGGCGTCAGCTGAAGCTCAAGGGATCGCTGGAGGCAACCGTGTTNTNCTACCACCGCTTTTNCTCTTGTCTGGTGTCGGTGAAATAGGCCGCGCCGGGATAATAGTGAATCCATTCCTGGGAATGGATTTCAAGTCTGCCGCCGTGTTAACAGACATGCCGCTAGTACCGGACAGTCCAGTTGACATTGGGCTTCAGGATTTCTGCCAGCGTTGTGAGATATGTGCTGAATTCTGTCCTAGTTCCGCTATACCTACGGGTGACAAGACAATGTATAACGGGTACGAAACATGGAAATTGAACGAACAGAAGTGCCACAGTTTCAGAGTGCTTAACAAGAGAGGAACTTACTGCGGTCGGTGCGTAAAGGTTTGCCCCTGGAGCAAGCCAAAGACTTGGCCACATAACCTGGTACGATGGGCCAACCAGCGTTCAGGAATCGCGCGCAGGATAGCCATTCAAGGTGCCAAGGCACTCGGCCCAGAAAAACAAAACAAAGACAGGAAATGGTGGTTTGATGTTGAGGAAGTGGACGGCGTACTCAAGGTACCCAAAAAGTGAAATATTGCGCGTTTATTTGATGGCGAGATTATCAAAGTTCAAGGACTTAAGGAGAAATACAGGGTAAAGTCCTTAGAGTCTCTTATCTCACCTTGACAGACTCATCATCAGAGGATTTAGACACTTTTCCAAGGAAAACTGTATCAGGAGAAGTAAATGACAGAAAAAGATAAGGTCCATAAATGTCTAAACCCGGTTGGTATTCAGCATCCGATAGACACATTCCCCCTGGCCCCGCGGCTTGATACCATTGACGGAAAAGAGATTGTTCTAAGTATCACCGGCGAACCGGATATCACAATACCTCTTGAAAAGAAACTGAAAAGTGACTACCCCACTGTTAAATGGAAAGTAAAAAAGACATATATGACTGATCCGGCCCGATTATCGGATGAGGAGATGAAAACCGCTGACGGCGTCATTCAAGGAGTATGCTGGTGAAGTGGCGCTGTATGGAGGCAGTTGCCTTACATAGCAAAGCTTGAAAAAGCCGGAATCCCCACGGTTCTGGTTGATTTTGAAGACCAGGATAATATGGTTCAGCAGGAAGCCCTATATAATGGTGTTCCCAATGTGCGATATTTACACGCCTCACGCACACTCCCGGGGCCTGAAGATGTTGAGCAGATAATACAATCAATTTTTGACGGCCTGGTAAAGCCCCTTACTGAAAAAGAAAAGGAAAGTGGCAAATACGACCCGCGGCTACCTAGAGTTATTTTTGAAGGCACCCTGGAAGAGGCGGAGAATTTCTATCAGCAGGAAGAGTGGGTGCTTCATCCGGTAAACGCACCTATTTCCGTCTATACTGACGGTTTCCCTATAGTGGTACCCACCGAAGAACGGGTACAGGAAATGCTGACAGGTACCAGCCATAAGCCGGATGAAATTGTAGTCCATCACTCAGACAGTTTGAGTGTTCTAGGTTCTGCTAAGAAAGGCGATCCGGTAAGGTTCCATCCTATGAACTGGACGGCTACTGTAGAAAAAGTGGCGACAAATGCCGTGATGGCGGGCTGTAAGCCTGAACACCTACCTGTTGTCCTAGCAATTGCTGAATCATCCTGCCCAATTGGTACTACTCACTCCTTTGGCCAGTGGCTTTGTGTTAGTGGCCCCATTTCAAAAGAAATCGGTATGAGTTCCGGTTGTGGTATGTTTGGTCCTGGAAACCGGGCAAATGCGAGTATAGGTAGAGCCTATGAACTTATGGCGCGTAATCTTGGCGGTGCTATTACGGGAGTAAACCGCATGACAAGTATCGGTAGTGCCCTTGAAGGCGGCAGGTGCGGTGCAGAAAACCTGGATGGGCTGCCACCAGGCTGGAAAGGTATGAACGAAGAAGCTGGTTTTAGAAAAGATGAAAGTGTAGTTATGGTATTAGGCCACGTGAACGATGGNATACGAGGCGTCCAGCACTCTCCTGGTGGCTANCGGGCGCTCCAGAAAAGCGGTCATGGTGGCATGGCCAGACGCTTGGGGGTTAAAGGTATCCCCGGACCCCACAACTTTTTGGAGTACATTTTACCTGAATTATGGGCCGGTCGGGAGGGGCCAAAGACACTTATTATGGTTCCTGAGATGGCCCAGCACCTCTATGAAATCGGCTTCAAATCAAAAAGAGCAGTTTACGAATGGCTCTGGGAGAAGAGTTTTATGCCACTTAAACAATACCGGAATTTCTCATGGGTCGATTTCAGTACAGATGGCTGGCTGGGGATAGAGAAAATCAGTGGAAAGCACTGGAAGGAACTGGATGATGATTATCTGGTACCGGCTGCCGGTCCTGACCCTGTTGCTTTCCAGATAATCATTGGGGGTGGTGATGAAGAAGTATGCCATCAGCTTTCCGGGCGGATGATTGGGGCAAACACTTTCATTAACATAGATGCGTGGCGGTAACGTTTGACACCGTTATTAAAATTAAAGACCTAACAAATAGTATTTAAGTGACCACTGAAGAAAGAGCTGAGAGGCAGAGCCAATAGAAGCCTTCATATGGGTGGGACCAATTTCAGGATACAGGGTGAATAGTAGAGGACGAGAGATAATCCCCTGCTTCAATCCCTTTCTTGGTTAGGCGATTGTAAGCTCTCGCTTGAGTTGCCGGGAAAAGTAATTTTCAAATAATAAACATTTGCTAAGGAGGTGGCCTGTTGTGGACAAGGTAATGACTATGAGGGATGCAGTTTCAAATTATGTTAAGAGTGGTGACACACTCTTTATTTCCGGGGCTCAGCATGGTGAACCTTCGGCAGCCGTACACGAGATTGTACGGCAAAATATTGACCATCTGACTTTGATATGTGCTTTGGTAATATCTACTTCGCTTCTGTTTGGTGAAGGTCTGCTGGATAAATTGTTAACAGGATTTTTTAGTCAAAACGCAGAACGCTCCTACGCGGTAGAAAAAGCGAAAGCAAAAAATCGCTATCCGATTATCGAAGAATATTCACACTTTGGGATTTCACTTGCTCTATTTGCAGGGTATATGGGTGTCCCTTTTATACCAACGAGGAGTCAGGTCGGTTCGGATATGCTCAAATACAACGATAATATCAGGTCAATTGAAAGTCCGTTTACTGGAGGGCAGATTGGTGTAGTCAGAGCTATAAATCCTGATGTGGGGATAATTCATGTCCAAAGGTCAGATGCCGAAGGGAATGCTCAAAAATGGGGAAGTCTGGGAATAGACCGTGAGGGTATCAATGCTAGTAAAAAGGTAATTGTAACCACCGAGAAAATCGTTGATACTAATGTAATCCAACGGGATCCAAACCGGACTATTATTCCCGGCTTCAGAGTTGCCGCTGTTGTCGAGCAACCCCGGGGTGCTCACCCATTGCATCTTGCCGGCTGCTATAACGGTGATACGCGTGGAATGATGAGAGTAGCGATGGCAAACAAAGAGGGGTATGAAGAGTATATCAAGGAGTACATCCATGGTGTTAATAGCTGGGATGAATATCTGGAAAAAGCGAAAGCAGTCGAAGGCGATGATTATCTAAAGGGATTAGAGATAGAAAATCCATATTTAAGCGACCCTATTACTACGGGTTATTAGGAGGTAATAATGACTCAGGTAGGAAATGCATTAGAATATAGAGATACTGACCAAATGATTGTCTCAGCGGCTCATCAAATAAAAGATAATGATGTTATATATGTTGGAGTAGGGCTACCCATACTTGCTTCTCTTCTTGCAAAATATACCCATGCACCTAACTGTAAGATCATCTTTCAAAATGGTATAGTCAGGTCTTCTGCCTTTCCTTTGCCGATGGGTACCGACACATTAGGCACACAATCTCTGGCCGAACAATTGGATAGTATGTTCTATGTAAACTGTCTGGGTCAATCCGGGTACATTAATGTTGGGTTTTTAGGCGCCGGGCAAGTAGACAGATACGGAAACGTCAACGACACTGCTGTAGGTGACTACCTCAATCCGGTTCATAGATGGGCTGGTAGTGGTGGTGGAAATGATGTAATGAGTTTTTGTAATCGAACGATTATTATAATAAGGCAGAGCTCGAGAAGATTTCCGGAGAAGGTAGATTTCAATACTTGCCCTGGGTACTTGGATGGAAAGCTTGGACAGAGAGAAGAAGTTGGATTGCCATCGAATACTGGACCTGCGGCTGTTATCACTAACCTTGGTGTTTATGGATTCGAAGATAGGGAGATGACATTGCAATCGGTCCATACAGGAGTTGGAATTACTGTCGATCAGGTAAAGGCNGAAGTAGGCTGGGATATCAAATTGTCGTCTGAAATAACAGATACTCAACCACCAACGGAGGAAGAGTTAAAGATATTAANTGAGAAAGTGGATCCAAATGGGATGTGGGCGGGAGGAAGGAGACAAATTCGCTAAAAAATAGGTTCAAACATCACGGCAGAAAATGTTCCTTTTTACAGTNTTGACAAACTCCCACAAGAAGACTACACTCAACTCCCAACATGTGAAATAACTGAACAGTAGATGCCAGGGGAGAGAAGATGAAAAGGGATCAACAGTGGTGAAGTAGGTAATTTTGAGTGGTGTTTTGGTCAGGTGTGAATGAATAATCGTTATCGGTTACAAATCAGGGAGAGGCATCAAGATGGCAATGACTCCAGTAGAGCGTTTGATTACAGCGGCTAATTGTCAGGAACCGGATCGTGTGCCGATTCATCTCAGGTTAATACCTGGATTTAGCTACTTTAACCAGTGGGCTCGCACCTCCGGTAAAAAAGAGATTTCCGAAGACCTCGACCTCACCTCGAAACTTGAGCTCCAACTGGAGTTCTTCCAGCAGTGGCCGGACATAGTGCCCATGATAAACGGCCCGTCTGGTTATGGGCCAGTTGGACTCGTTTCCCTGCTTGGTAAAAAAGCGCCTGAGTCTGGGGCGATAGCATCTATGCACCAGAGCAGAGAGATTATCAAGGAAAGACTGAAGGAGGCCAAGATACCCAATCCAGATACTGATGAAGGGGTACTGAAGGCTCTTGACGAGTGGCAGAGGTACATCGACCATCTGCCGTCTGAGGTGCGTCATGAATATGGGGGGTTGGTGTGGAATTTTGGATTTGGAGACCCACTCGGTAGTGTAGCAACACTACTCTCTTACCCCGAGGTGTTCCGCCTGTTATACGAAGACCCAAAATTTCTCCATGAGTTATTGGAGTTCTATACTATGAGTACTATCCCTTGGATACAAGCCGTGGAACAAGTCTTTATTCGAGCTGGCCTAACACCTCCTAGATTGTTTACTGCTGGTGAGATCATACCCATGCTCTCACCAATCCATGCTAAGGAGTTCTGCCTCCCCTATCTGAGCCGGATTTACGGGGCCAGTCAATCTCCGATAAAGGTATTTCACTGCGATAACAGAGTGGGGCATATGACAGATGTCATAACTAACCTTGGAGCCAATGTTTACTTTGGTAACTTTAGCGATTACAGCGTGCTCAAACAGGCCTTTGGCAACAAGATGGCACTCATGGGCAACGTGCCATCCGTCGATATCCTTACCGAAGGTAGCCCGAGTGATGTCGAGGAGTGCTGCAGATGGCTAATAGCTCGATGCGCGTCGGGAGGTGGCTTTATCCTATCGTCCGGTGGGGGTCTTGACCCTTTTGGTAATACCCCACTTGAGAACGTAAATGCCATGATGAGGGTAGGAGAGAAATACGGGCGATACCCGTTGAGTGTCTCGGCAAATACTCCGCTGGCTCGATACCAGGCCGTTATGTCCTTACACTTTTCCAGAAAAAGCGAGGAAAGTCGACGGCAGGAGGAACTGCACCTGGATGATATCGCCGAACAAACTTGCTTGGGTAATACGGCTAAGGTGGAAAAAGCAGTAAAAGAAGCGCTGGAGGCAGGTATTAATCCTGAAGACATCTTTCGGGAAGGGCTATGCCCAGGCCTTGCCAGGGCTACTACTCTCTTCTATAAAGAGAGCTACTTTCATTCTGAGATGGAGAGGGCAGATGGTACTTTCCAGATGGGGATTACCGCCCTTGGGGCTTCCTTCAAGCCTGAGCATTTCAGGGGAACGGTGGTTATCGGCTCAGTGAAGGGTTCTATACAGGAGAGTGGCATCAGGCTGATACAAGTGATGCTCCAGGGGGCGGGTTTTCGTGTTGTCAATCTGGGGGCAGGGGTGACTCCTGAGCGGTTCATTAGCGAGGCTGTTAAAACCGGGGCTCAGTTAATCGCTATGGGTGTCTACTTCTACGCCCATACGAAGTTCGTCGAGCAAGTAACACACTCCGTGCAAGCGAAGGGATTGGCCATTAAGACCCTGGCTGGAGGGATGGGGATCACTCCTCAGGTGGCGCAAGAGCTGGAAGTAGATGCCTGTGCCTCCGATGGTCTCGAGGCGCAGGAAAAAGCCCTGGAACTGATTGGCCAAAATTAAAAAAAGGCAAGCCGTCGGGGGAACCGTGGGTAAAGGATTACCAGGGCGAATTCTCGGTAGGTTACCATAATCTTCATTTCTCCAAATACACCTGGCTTGACCAGGGCCTGAAATCAGTCCTAAATAGCGGATCAATATCAGAGAGAAAAGCTTTTATCCGTAGTTTCGTGAAAGAAGTCAAAGTAACTGATAAAAAAGTCGGTATAAGTTACTCGATGCCATGGATGTCGGATATGATTCCCATAGATGAAGCTGGAAGAGTACTACCTACCGTACGGTATGGTAGGCGGTACTGCACGATAGGTGGAACCTTTGAATTGGCTTTCAGCCTAGTTTAGTTTAAAGAGGATACTTATTTCAACCAACAATAGTCCTTTTTATTGACAAACCTATTGTCTGAGGATTAGACTTTGGTTCGGTTAAACAGCGTTAGGAGTAGCAAGATGACAGAAAAAGACAGGGTATATAAATTCTTGAATCCCGCTGGTAATCAGGGGTCCGTCGCAGCATTTCTCTTCGCCTTTCGAGTCATCAGATGCCTTGCAAAATAAATCTCCCAAGCTGTGAATTTTTTATTATGTCTTGCGCCCTGAGGTTTTAATTCTTCAACATCTTTAGCATCAGGTCTTCGCCCAATTACTATAAATACTGTTGGGAACAAAGCCAAAAAATATAAATGATAAGCGAATGCACCTCCTTTCCACCAAGGGCGAACGGGTTTATTCTGGAGGACGGAAATGCTAAATATTGCGACAATAGTCATACCTACTTTCTTCATCATTCTTATCGGGTATATATTTGGAAAGAAGACCAAAGCCGATATTTCTTCGCTAATAGACATAGGTTTCTACATCGGAGTGCCCGCTTTGGTATTCGTTTCTATGTTGGACAAGCAGATAGTGCTGCTAGATGCTGGTAAAGTATGGGCTGCTGCGATACTAATAACTTTTGGCTGCGGAATAGTAGCCTGGATCGTTTTCACAATACTTAGGCAAAAACACTCTGGCCTATATCTCCCAATAACCATGATGAACACAGTAAACATCCCTTTTCCTATTATATTCCTTGCCTATGGATCAGAGGGATTGCTTGCTGCGACTCTGTTTTTCATTCCAGGTGTCTTGCTCATGTTTACAGTGGGCTCTTTTATTGCTGCTGGGAAGCAGTGGAAAGAGAGTATTAAGGAGGTGTTTAAACAACCTACAATTTACGCAGCCATCGCTGGCTTGCTGCTTAACCTTTTCGGCGTAACAGTGCCTGAATTGATAGTCAGATCGCTGAACCTTGTCGGAATGTTGGCTATACCCCTTGTCCTAATATTATTAGGTTATAGCCTCACCAAAATAAGCATTACCTCACTTCGGACTACGCTATTGGCTTCTTTTTTGAGAGTCGGGGTTGGTTTACTATTCGGCTTACTTGCAGTGAACATTTTTAATCTAACTGGCGTATTGAGAGCGGTCGTCATTTTAGATTCGGCAATGCCTGCTGCAGTTCTTGTATCTATGTTAACAACAAAATATAGAAACGAAGCAGAGTTAGTTTCAGGCGTCGTTTTCATCACAACAATAGCAAGCTTGGCCATAATTCCCTTTTTGCTGTATATGCTGTCTGGCCCATAGCCTGTTGACTGCCAAGTGATCAAGCGTGCTTGTGAAAAGCCAGCGAGCCTTTTAACCTTTTTTCACTGCTTGTTGAACTACAGTTGAGAATACCTGAGTATATCAGGGGTGATAACGGGCCCGAATTTACGGCAAGGGCGGTGAGAAAGTGGTTGTACCGTGTTGGAGTGAAGACCTTGTTTATTGAACCCGGCAGCCCCTGGGAGAATGGTTACGTCGAATCATTCAACAGTAAGTTGAGGGACGAACTGCTTAACGGAGAGGTCTTCACGACACTAACTGAA